>NZ_VHLC01000002.1:0-242277 GCF_006547355.1 Myxococcus sp. AB036A
GCGCCAGGCTCCGCTCCAGCCCCACCACGCGCCCCGAGGGCCCCACCGCCAGTGACGCCACCATCGCGTCCTGCGCCAAGCCCAACGTGCAGTCCAGCACCGCGTCTCCGGCGCGAAGCTCGGCCACCCGAACGAAGGCATCCGGCTCCCCCGCCCGCAGCCGCATCCGCCGCAGGTGCGCCATGCCCGCGTGGAACCCGAACGAGCCCTCCGCGTCCCACAGCGTCACGCCGTCACCGCCCACCACCAAAAGCGCCGCCGCCTTCGTCCCCAGCCACGGCGCCACGCTCTCCTTCGCGCGCCGAGGCAGGAAGGGCACACCCCACCGCGCCGCCACGGCCCGCGCCTCGCGCACCAGCGCCGCGTCCACCTTCGTGCTCGTCGTCACCGCCAGCGGTACCAGGGTCACCCTCCTGACTCGCATCCACCATGCCCGCAGCGAAGGAGCAACGGATTCCGCCATCCACGACGCTACACGGTCGGCTCGAGCGGCGTGGTGCCCGTGGACGGCCAGGCCACGGGCGCGGATTGGCGCACGGCCCCGCTCTGGGGCATCGGCCTGACGGCGGGCGTCAGCGGCGGCGAGGGCCAGGCGGCGCGCAACAACTTCGCCAACATGAACAGCACGGACCGCAACGCGCGGCTGGCGTTCCTGCGCTCGCTGCAATCCGCTGAAGGCAACGCCCGGGGGCCGCGCGTCATGGGCGGCCCCCGGCTGCATCAGGGACTCAGGACGCGTTCGCCGCCTTCAGCTGCTTGCGTCCCCCCTGCATGATGTCCACGGTGACGGACTGGTTCCGGCCGTTGCGCTTCGAGTGGTAGAGGCACTGGTCGGCCAGGTCGATGAGCTGCTGCTTCTCCATGGCGCTGTCGGGGAAGGTGGCGATGCCCAGCGACATGGTGATCTTCAGCGGCCCCATCTCCGTCTGGAAAGTCTCCGCCTTCACGGCCTCACGGATGCGCTCGGAGATGGTGAAGGCGCCCTTGGCGTCCGTCTCCGGCATGATGATGACGAACTCCTCGCCGCCGTAGCGGGCGACGATGTCCGTGTCGCGCGCCATCGTCTTGATGATGCGGGCCACGCCCTTGAGCACCTGGTCGCCCGTCGGGTGGCCGTAGGTGTCGTTGACGCTCTTGAAGTGGTCCACGTCCGTGAGGATGAGCGAGAACTTGCGCTGGTAGCGCCGGGACTGGGCCAGCACCTCGTCCGCCTTCGCCTGGAAGGTGCGGTGGTTGTACAGGCCGGTGAGGCCGTCCGTGGTGGCCATGCGCTCCATCTGCTCGTAGAGCTGCGCGCGCAGCACCGCCTGCGCGGCCTGGATGGCGATGACCTCAATCATCCGCAGCACGTCCTGCTCGAACGCGGCCTTCTTGCGCGAGCCGGCCACCAGCGTGCCCAGGATGCGGTCCCCCGCAACCAGCGGGAAGATCTTCAGCGCCCCCAGGCCGCGAATCTGCGTCTCGTCGTCGAAGATGATCTGCCGGTCCATGGCCTTGATGTCGCGGCCCGGCAGCGGCGCCCCGTAGCGGACCACGTTGGCCACCAGCCCGTTGTTGTCCTCGAAGCTCTGGCCAGACAGCGCCTGGCCCTGCGCCGTCACGCCGGACATGCGCACCACGCGGTGCATGCGCTTGCCGTCGACCTCGGACACCAGCGTCACCGCGCAGAAGTCCAGGCCCGCCAACTGCCGGGTGCTCTCCAGCACCGCCACGAACACCTGGTCCGGGCTGCCCGCGCGGTTGAGCTCCTCGATGGCGCGGAAGAACCGGTCCTTCTCGTCGCGCGTCTTGCGGATGTAGCTCATCACCCGCTCCACCTCGATGGAGCGCAGCACCTCACCGGCGATGGTGGAGAGCAGCTTTTCGTCCTGGTCGCTGAAGGGCTCGTTCGCCAGCCGGTCCGCCACCAGCACGCCGCGCACCAGGCCGCTGGCCTCCAGGATGGGCACCGCGAGCAGCGCCTGCACCGCGGGGCCGCCGCCCTCGTAGTGCGTCACGCCCTTGAGCCCGTTCGGCGAGTTCATCCGCACCGGGGCGCGGCGCTTGAGCACGCCGCCGATGATGCCCTCCCCCGCGTTGAAGCGCTCGCGCTGCACGCGCTCAGAGCCGGAGCGGCAGTCGTACAGCTTGAGGCTCCGGTCATCCGACGTGAGCAGGAACGCGGCGCAGGTGTACGTGCGCAGGCCCGTCTCCGCGATTTCGAGCGCGGCCTGCACGGCGCCTTCGATCTCCTTCACCGAGGCCACCAGCCACTTCTCGTCCGAGCTCATCCCACTGAAGCTGTCCTGCGTACCGGACGACACCAGCCGGAAGGTGCGCGCCCGCTCCTCCACCTCGCGGATGCGCTTTTGCACCGCGTCGCTCTCCGCCCGGCGCGCGGCGGCGATGCGTGCCGCCAGCACCAGGTGGTAGAGGCCGGAGAACAGGGCCAGGAAGGCCGCGTGTGTCAGGTAGCCCGTGGCGTTGGGCACCGGACCGCCCAGGGTCACCAGCGCGTCGTACACCAGCGCCACGCCCAGCAGCGTGAGGCCCGCGTTGCGCGGCAGGAAGGCCACCAGGAACGCCATCAGCAGGTAGACGATGGGGAACAAGTCCCCGCCGCCAATCGCCACCACGACGAAGGCCGCGGAGATGAGCGAGCCGCCCAGGTCCAGGTCATCGCGCAGGTCGACGACGGCGCCCACCGCGCCGCGCATGGCCCGGCGCCAGGCGGCCACGGCGATGCCCACCAGGAGGCATCCCACCAGGGCCGCCTCGGTCCACCCCAGGGTGTTCAGCCCCCGGAAGCCGCCGCGCGCCAGGTGGATGAACGTGGCGAGCGAGGCCGCGGCGGGAATGGACCGGACCGCGAGACGCAGCAACCTTCCGGGAGACGGAAACTCGGGAAGCGACGTCATGGGGACTCCAGGTGGAAGACAATCTCGCCCGGCTTCACGAAGCCGAGCTCCTCACGCACGGCGCGCTCCAGCGCGGCCGGGTCCTTGCGCAGTGCGGCAATCTCATTGCGCAGGGCCTCATTCTGAGCGGACAGGGTGCGGTTGCGGGCCTGCACCGACTCCACGTCCTGCCGGAGCGAGAGGTAGCGGCGGAAGCCCTTCGCGTCCACGACGGACACGAGGCTCAGGGCCGCAGCCAGCCCTACCGCCACCAACAGGAACTTTCGCCTCGCCGTCATGAACGCGGAGGACCGTACCAGTGGCCCCCTGCCCCGCAAGATTTCCGCTCCAGGCCTGTAGCAATGCCGGGGAACTACTCGGGCTGGGTCAGGAGCTTCTCCACGGCCTTCGCCATATCGGCGTGGGATTCCACGCCATGCCAGCCGGCCACGGCCCGGCCCCGGCGGTCCAACAGCACGGTGGTGGGCAGGCCCTGGATGGCCCCGAAGGCGCTGTGGCCTTCAATCATCGCCTGGTTCGCGACCAGCACCGGGTAGCGCAACGCATAGTGGTCCGCGAAGGGGGCCAGGACCTTCTCCCCTTCTAGGTCCATGCCCACCGCCACCACCTGGAAGCCCCGGGGGCCGTAGTCCTTCTGGAGCGCCTCCAGCGTGGGCATCTCCGCCAGGCACGGGAAGCACCACGTCGCGAAGAACGAGACGAGCACCACCTTCCCGTCCAGCGCGCGCACGTCATGCGGCGTGGGCCCCACCGACGGCAGCGCCAGCGCGTTGAGGAAGGCATACCCCGCGTCCACCGGCCGGGTGCCCCGGCAGCCGGCCAGCGCCACCAGCGCCACGACGGCACCCCGTAGCAGCACGCGGGACATGGCGATCAGGCCTCCGAGGCGGCCGGCCCGGCCCGCTGACAGTCACGACACAGGCCGTACAGCTCCATCTTGTGCGACGTCACCTTGAAGCCGTGCTTGCGGGCCACGGCGTCCTGGAGCGCCTCGATGCGCTCGTTCTCGAACTCGATGATGGTGCCGCAGCGCGTACAGACCAGGTGGTCATGGTGGTCGCGCCCCGCGGCCGCCTCGTAGCGCGTCTGCCCGTCCCCGAAGTTGCGCGCGTGGGCCAGGCCGCACTCGCTGAGCAGCTTCATGGTCCGGTACACGGTGGCGACGGACACCTTGGTGTCCTGTTCACGCACCTTGTTCCACAGCTCCTCCACCGACAGGTGGCCTCCCACCGCGAAGAACGTGTCGATGATGAGGCTGCGCTGCCGCGTGCTCTTCAGGCCGTGCTGGGCCATGTAGCGGGCAAGCACCTCGTCCTTGTCCGGGTCGTCGTGGTGATGGCTGTGACTGTTGCTCATGTAAAAAACCCTTCAAAGTCGCCGCGGGTCCGCGCCATGCCTCGGGCGCACTTGGGTGGAGGCCCGCGCTGCCTCGCCCTCCGCTCTTGTTGTAACCAATTCGGCCAACTCTCGCGACCCGGCCATTTCCCAACAAAGGCGCCCCGCCGGAGAAGAAAACGTCACCGGCAGGTGTTGGCCTCCGGACGCGGCGGGCCTGATACTCCGGTCCCATCCTCCCCGCAACGCTTGGCGTGCGGCCCTGGGGAGCGCCTCCCCTCCCGTCCGCTCGCCCCCGCGACTTGCATTCGCCGTAGGCTGTTTAGATTGGAATCGGACTGGCTCATTGACACCTGTCTGTGGGCGAAGATAGAGGCATCCGCCCTCGTAAACGAGCATTTTTCCGCGACATTCATGAACAGTCCCTGGCAGAGAAGACGACAGCCCGACGACGTCCCCACCCCCGTGGCGGTTGCCGTCTCGGACTTCTGCCGGCGCGCGAAGGCACCCGCCCCGGCACCCGAGGTCCGCGAGGCGCTGGCCCTCCTCGCCGAGGCTGATGATTTCCGCGTCCGTGCACTGACGGACGGCGAACCCGAGGCGTCCCCTCTGGGGCCCTTCGCCGTCGTCGACATCCTCAACGGCACCCAGGCCTCCGTGGCCGCGCAGCGTCAAGCGTGCGGCTTCTACGAGGTCGCCCGCGAGCTGGCGCACGTGCGCGAGCAGAAGACGCCACCGCCCGCGCCGGCTCCCGCCGAGCCCCCCCTCACCTTCGCCCCGCCGCCCGCCGCGGACGCGTCCGCCGGGAAGAAGGGTGGCAAGGCCGCGAAGGAGGACCTGGAGGCCACCGTCAAGGAGCGCATCGCCCCGCGAAAGCGCGCCCCCACGGAGGACACCCTGGGCTCGCCCGCCGACTTCGCCGAGGAGCCCGCCCTCTCGCGCAGGGACCTGCCGCGCCCCCGGGGCCGGTTCACCCGCGTGGAGGCGCCGCGCGCGTCCTTCATGGAGCTGACGCGCCTGACCGGCAAGCCCGTCGTGGAGGCCGCCATGGAGGCCGCCGACCACCGCTTCGCGCTGCTGCGGGCCCTGTCCCAGCGCTTCAATGGCGCGCGGGGCGAGCTGACGCAGGTGGATCTGGAGAACGTGCTCCGGGACCACGGGCTGATGGATGCGATGGTGGAGAAGGAGCGCCGCCAGGTGCTGGACGGCTTCACCACCCAGCGGGGCGCCGCCGGCCGCGTGGCCTGGGCCCTGGGCCTGAGCCCGTCGGAGCTGCAGCGGCTGGTCTCCATGCTGTCGCTGACGGAGGACGTGGAGGGCCTGCGCGAACGCTTCCGCCGCGAGGCCCTGGCCACGCCCCACCTGACGCACCGGCTGGACCTGCTCGGGCGCGAGAAGTACCTGACCGACCTGGGCATCCAGAAGAAGTTCGCCGACACGCTCCGCAAGGAACTGGAGCGGCTCGTCGGCGACGTCCTGCACGATGCCGGAGACCTGCACGAACTGGCGGATGCCGTTGCCCGCAAGCACGGCGCCCCGTCCGAGCTCGTCTTCCGCGCCTTCGAGCGATTGGGACTGGCGGATGGACTGCGCAAGCAGTTGCTGGCCGGCTCCCGCTGACTCAACACCCTGACGAGGCACTGAGAACCATGCCCATCTACGAGTACTCCTGCCAGAGCTGTGGAAAGATGATCGACGTGCTGCAGAAGATCTCCGACCCTGCCCCTGCCACGTGCAGCGCGTGCGGCGCCGAGGGGTCGATGACCAAGGTCGTCAGCCGCTCGAGCTTCGTCCTCAAGGGCGGGGGTTGGTACTCCGACCTGTACAGCTCCACCAAGAAGGACGGCAGCAGCTCGTCGTCGAGCAGCAGCTCCTCCTCGTCGTCGAGCGCATCCTCGGCGGCCAGCAGCGCGCCCAGCACGCCCGCTCCGGCCCCTGCGCCGGCGGCCTCGGGCGACAAGAAGTAACCCCCAGGCCCGCGCCCACCCGGGCCGGGCCCGCCGAAAATTCGCTCCGGGCATGGGAGCGGCGCACACTCACGCCCCGTGCCCTTCCCCCCCTCCAAGCGTCCTCCCCGTCAGTGCGCGCTGTGTGGCCATCCAGAGCTGACGGACACCCGCGGGCTCGGCCGTTTCCTGCTCGTCGCGGATCCCCATGGCCGCGGCCCCATCTGCCCGCCCCAGCGCGGATGCCGCGGCGGCAAGCGCGAGGCGATGGAGCCATCCCCGCTGACGCAGCCGGCCCGGTGAGCTAATCAGGACACCTGCCGCGCCCTGTCCCCGCGGAGGTGCCATGCCGCTCGCCTCATTCCGAATCCTGTCCCTGTCCATGCTGACCGTGCTTGGCGCGGGCTGTGCGTCCCAGACGCGCATGCCGCCCGAGGCGCGGACCTCCCTCAACCAGACGCTCTCCGGCCCGGAGGCGGAGCAGTACCTCCGCGTCTCCAGCAACGTCACGCCGCTCTTCGGAGACGCCTCCAAGCGCCTGCTGACGCCCTACGCCCCCGAGGACGTCCGGCTCCTCGACGACACGAAGGGCGCCCCCATCAACCCGGGCGCCGTGGAGCGCGTGCTCCCCGCCGGGACGAAGCTGCGCATCACCCGCGTTGAGTTCCCCACCTCCTGGGTCATCACCGAGCGCGTCCTCTACAGCCCGCGCGCCTGGCCCTGGGTGTACCTCACGGAAGCCGGCGCCCCCGCCAACGCGCCGCCGCTCATCCTGGTGATGCCGCCCAACCTGGAGCGCCCGGAGGACTTCCGCACGGAGCTGGAGAAGTACCTGTCCGCGCGGGACTTGAAGCCCACCCTGGACGCGCTGCCGCCCGCGGTGCAGGAGGCCGTGCGTGAGAAGCGACTGGTGGCCAACATGTCCATGGACGCGGCCCGCATGGCCTGGGGCCCGCCGGAGACGGTGCGGCGCTCCCTGGAAGGCACGGCCAGGCACGAGGAGTGGATCTACCCCGGTGGCCGCCGCCGCGCCTTCTTCACGGACGGACGCCTCGCGCGCGCCGAGGAAGGCGGCAACCCGGTCGCCCCCTGAGCTGACTTCGGTGAGCGCCGGCTAACGACGGCGGCGCTTGCCACCACCACCCCGGCCGCCACCACCGGACTTGCGCGCGGCCTGGGCCTCTCCCGGGCGCGTGAGCCGGGGAAGGTCGCCGGCCATCACCGGCCAGAAATCACCCTTCTGCAGCTCGGCCACCAGTTCGGCCTGCGTCTGCACGGGCCGCTTGAAGAGCGTGGCGCCCCGGCCGACCTCGTCGAGCGAACCCCGGGCGTCACTGCCTCCCACACAGGGAAGCTTCAGCGCCGCGGCGGCCTCCACGGCCAGGTCATTGGACGTCTGCTTCACCCGGGCGTTGTAGCCCTCCACGGCGCTCAGCACGCCGAGGGAGCGGATGAAGTCCATGGCCGGATTCTGCGAGTCCCGGTCATAGGGCCGCGCGGCGACGATGGCGGCACCCAGGGCCTTCACCTTGGGGAGGCACTCGGCGGCGCTCCACGGCTTCTCGCGGTTGCTGCCCCACATCTGCACCGGCTCCGGGGCCAGCTCCGGCTTCGGGAAGAAGCACAGGTACTGTCCACGATCCGTCACCAGCTCCAGCCCGACGAAGACCTTGAGCTTCGACTTCGCGCCAATCTCGAAGAGCTCGTCGCAGCCGTCCTGGGTGTTCGTCTCGGTGAAGGCCACACCGTCCAGGCCGAACAAGGCGGCCCGCTCCAGCACGGCGCGAGGGTCCAGCTCGCAACCCTTGGACAGGTGGGAATGGGCGTGCATGTCGATGAGCATGGGCGCTGCTCCCTAACAGGCTCCCCCGAGCCCTGTCGAGCCTGCAACGCCCTGCCCGCGGCTCAGGCGAACGCGTAGGACTGGAAGGTACCCTGGGTGGCCTGGGTGTTCTTCTCCTCGTAGGTGCGGATGAGGTACCCCATCAGCATCAGCGAGGACGTGTTCTCCAGCACCCGGGACGGGTCCTTGGAGATGAGGTTCGCACTGTAATTGAGGAAGAACTGGGCCAGCTCTTCACCTGCCTCCTTGACGATGAGCGCATTCAGCGCGGAGGGCTCCATCGTCCGGATGGTGTTGATGAAGTCTACGGCCAGGTCCTTCTTGGTCTTCATGTCCACGGGCCTTCCCCCTTCCCCACTCCGCCACCACTCGCGGCCCTCTGCCACGAGCGCCCCACGCAATCCGGTGCGACCCGAGCAACATAGGCACGGGCGGGAGACTGCAAACCCCCAGGCATGGACGATCAACATCCCCACAACAGGGAAGCCGGGTTTTTGACACCCCGGAACGGCGCGTGCGATAACTTCCTATTGTCCTGAATCAGCACCGCACAAGGAGTGGCAGGCGATGTTCACGGGCGTGAAGGTCTTCTCCGCCACCAAGGCGAAGGAGCGCGAGGAGCTGGGTGAGAACGTCACCCGCTGGCTGAAGAGCAACTCCGACCTGGAGATTGTGGACCGGGTCGTGTGTCAGTCATCCGACAACGAATTCCACTGCTACACTCTCGTGCTTTTCTACAAGCACGGCAAGAGCGAGCAGGCGGCCCCTCAGTCCTGAGTGGGATGCGCCGGCGGTAGGGGGACGGCCCACCCCTCCACCGGAACATCCCAACCTGTTACTCCTGGTGGGGCACGTAGACAGCGACGCCGCGCGGCGGGACGACAAGCACCGTCTCCGTGCCGGCGAGCTGCAGCGTCTGCCCGGAGAAAATGTCCACGTAGGTGCCGCTGCTCGCGGCCAGGCTTCCCATCAACTCCAACACCACTGAGCGCTCCAGGGCGCTCCGGTTGATGGCCACCAGAGCACCCTTCCCGTTCGGCAGATCGCGCTGGAACACGTAGAGGTCGTCCTCCACGCGCAGGGTCCGCCGCGCGCCCGTCTGCAGCGCCTCGTGCGCCCGGCGCGCCTGCCCCAGCTTCCGCACGAAGTCGAGCAAGTCCCGCTCCAGCGGCGCAAGCGCGCTGCCGAAGCGCATGAAGCGGCGGTTGTCCGGATCATTCGCGCCCGGCAGGCCGACCTCGTCGCCGTAATACACCAGCGGCACGCCCGGCTGCGTCAGCACGAAGGCGAAGCCGTACTTCATCTTCTCGAAGGCGGCCGGATCCGTCACCACCGTGGACGGGCGGTTGGGACCGAAGGGATCACTCCCTCCCTCGTGCAGTTGCCCCGCGGCCTGGGAGATGAAGCGCGCCACGTCGTGGTTGCCCAGAAAGGGCGAATTGAGCGTTCCCGGCACATAGGCCTCCTCGTTGGCGCGCACGGCGTCGTCCACACGCTGCAAGCCCTTGCCGTCCGCGAAGGCCTCGCGCACGGGCCAGTACAGGGGAAAGTCGAACTGGCCGTCCAGCTCCCGCGGGCTGATGTAACGGGCAATCTGTGGGCGCCCATCCGTGAAGACGTACGTCTCGCCCACCAGGTAGAACTCGGTGCCCGTCATCGCGGTGATGTCATTCAGCTTCCCGCGGATGGTGCGCCCGGCCACCTGCTCCATGTGCTTCACCGCGTCCATGCGGAAGCCGTCGAAGTCCGCCTGCTCCAGCCACCAGAGCGTGTCCGCGGCGAACTGGTCCACGAAGTCCGACGAGCGCCAGTTGAAATCCGGCAGGTAGTCCGTGAACTTGCAGGTGAGGCGCTTGGCGTCCCAGTCGCAGTCCTGCGTGCCACACACGCAACTGGCGGCGGTGTTGAACCAGCCGTCCCGCGCGTGGTTCGCCCAATATGGGTGCTCCTCGTGGACATGGTTGAGCACCAGGTCGGCGATGACGCGGATGCCCCGCTTGTGCGCGGCCGCCGTGAGCGCGCGCAGCTCCTCCAGCGAACCGAAGCGATGCTGCGTCTCGCGAGGCTTCGACGGCCAATAGCCGTGATAGCCGGTGTAGTACTTGCCACCGGTGCCGATGAAGCGCCCCTCGGGGTTCTGATCCACGGGGGAGATCCACAGCGTGCGGATGCCCAGCGCGTTGAAGTACCCCTCCTCCAGCTTCTGGGTGATGCCCGCGAAGTCCCCGCCAAGATAGTTGGCGATAGGGTCCACGTCCGCCACCGGCGCGTCGTTCTCCCGCCGACCATTGTGGAAGCGGTCCGTGAAAGCGAAGTACATCAGCCCCGAGTCCCAGCGGAAGCGCTCCGGCTCCACCCAGAACGGCAGGTAGAGCGACTCCGCCTCGCGGCCCTGGCTGTCCTTGGCCACCACCTTCACGTGGTGCTTGCCCTGCTCCAGTCCCTGCACGTTCAGGCTGAAACGGCCGGTGGCGGCGTCATAGGCGTCCGGCCGGGGCGTGCCGTCCAGCGACAGCACCATGCCCTCACCCGCCGGGCCAGCCTTGTCCGTCCCATCGAGGTAGGAGACGGCCACGTCCAGCGAGCCCTCGGGCGTCACCGTGAAGCGGTTCAGCTCCAGCACGGGCTGGCGGCAGTCCGGGACGATGACGCGCGAATATTCCTCCGCGCGAACCCAGCGCGAGTACGGGTTCTCCGGGTCCATCTCCTGCTTGTCGCCCACCACGAAGCGGTAGCCGTAGGCGCGCGGCTCCAGCCCTTCCAGGCGGAGCGTGAACACGCCGTCCCCCCGGTCGGTCATGGGCTGAGACAGGGAGGCGAAGTTGTTCCATTCCCCCATGACCTGAACAGTGCCCGCCACCGACTGCTGCGGTGCGTAGGTCAACGTCACGTCGCAGGTCCGGACTGGGATGGAGTCAGACTCGCCACATGCGGCTGCCGTCAGCAGCGCAGGGAGCGTCAGGCGTCGGGGAAGGCGGAAACGCTTCATGCGAGCCCCCTTGTACGGGAGGCGCGCTCGCTTTTCCAAGCCCCTGGCGGGGAGCCAGGGGCTCCAATGCGTCGAATCGTGGACGCCCGACCTAGCGGGCTTCGTATTCCTGCAGAATGCGCAGGACGGTGCTCGCGAGCGGATGGTCCGACGGGGCCAGCTCCAGGAAGCGGTGGTAGTGGCGAGCCCCCTCCTCGATTCGCCCCAGCTTCACCTCCACGGCACCCAGCAGCAGGTAGCACTCAGCATTGCCGGGCTCGAGCCGGGCGCACTCACGGGCGGAGTTCCGCGCGTCGGTGTACTTCCCCTCGCGCTGGAGGGCGCGCCCGGCGGTGAGCACCCGGTGCGCGGGCCCCACCGTCACCGGCGACACCGCCAGGGCGTTGCCCGCCTCGCCCAGCAACACCACCTGGGCCTGCCGCGTCTGTCCTCGAACGCCCGTGCCAGCCGCGTGAACGACCTTGCCGCTCCGCGCCCCGGAGACCGGACGCGCCATGCTGGAATGCCCGGCCGCGACCTCGACTGCGTCATCCGGCGTGTCGGCGTTTCCCGACACCTCGTCGTCATCCGCGTTCTCGACCATGGCCTCGGAGGCCCGCGGAGGCACCTCCTCCGCGGCCTGGGGCTTCGAGGGCGCGGCCACGGGTGGAGCGGGAGGCAACGTGGGCGGAATGATCCGCTGCGCCACCGGCGGCCCAGGCGCGCGCGCCTCTTCCTTGGCGGCAGCCAGCAAGTCGGAGCCCACCTGCGTCACCGCCACCACGGCGAGCACCGCGGCCACCACCAGGCCGACACCGGCCACCCACTGGGAGCTGCTGCTGCCTTCGGCGAACAGGCCCACCCGCGTCGCACGCGGCGCGGGAGCCCCCTTCTCCGCGTCGTCCACCTCGACGGGCCCGCTCTCCTCGGTGCGGTAGTCCGGCTCCAGGCCCAGCGCTGGCACACCGTGCTGCGTGGGCGCGGGCAGCGGGGGCGCCTCGCGCCAGATGGACATCTCCTCCGAGAAGGAGGCCGGCACCCGGACATCCATCCCGAGCGCCTCCAGGTCCGGGCGGTACAGCTCCCGCAGCAGGTACCCCACGGACATGGGCGAAAAGCGCGGGGTGGTCGAGTAGAGGAACCCGGCCAGGGCATCCCCGAGCGCATGGGCGGACTCGAAACGGGAATCCTTCTGGAGCGCGAGCGCCTGCTGGATGATGGCATCCAGCGCCACCGGGATGTCGGGCCGCACCTGTCGCGGCGAGGGCAGCGGCTGGCCGCTGTTCAATCGCCGCAACACCGTGTGGACCTGACCCTCCAGCGGCAGCCGGCCGCAGAGCATCTGGAACAGCACCACGCCGGTGGCCCAGACGTCCGTGCGGGCATCCACCGCTTCCCCGCGCGCCTGCTCCGGCGAGAAGAACAGGTACTTCCCCTTCACCACGCCGGGCTCGGTGTTGAAGCTGCGCAGGGAGCGCGCCTTCGCGATGCCGAAATCGACGATCTTGACCTGCCCCTCGTAGCCGATGAGGACGTTGTCGGGGGAGATGTCGCGATGGACGATGCCCAGCGGCTCGCCCTTTTCGTCACTGCGAGTATGGGCGTAGTGCAGGCCGCGGCACATCTCCATGGCGATGAAGACGGCGATGGGCACTGGCAGGGCGTGGAAGCCGGAGCGCAGCGCCCGCTTCAGGATGCGGTTCAGCGGATGGCCTTCCACCAGCTCCATGGCCAGGAAGTACTGCCCGTCCACCTTCCCGAAGTCGAAGACCTGGGCAATGGCCCCGTGCGACAGCGTGGCGGAGATGCGCGCCTCGCTGATGAACATGGACACGAAGGCTTCGTCGTTGGCGTACTCCGGGAGCACCTTCTTGATGAGCACGGACTTGGTGACGCCCGCCGCGCCCCGGAGCCGGGCGCGCCACGTCTCCGCCATGCCGCCCTGGCCGACCCGCTCTTGAAGTTCATACCGGCCGAATCGTTCTCGTGGCGCACTTGCCATCGCGGGTGACACCCCCTTTCAAACCTTACCGCATAACCCGGGAATGCGGAGGCAAACCCCTGCAAGGCGGCTGTGATATCGTCCGCGCCGTGGCGAGTCTGGGAGATGAGGACGGGGACGACGAGCTGGTCCGCACCGATGCGTTGCCGGCCATTCGTGTCCAACGGGTGCGTACCCGGTTGGTGGTGTTGTCGGGTCCGGACGCTGGCCGCGACTGGCCGCTGATGCCGGGACGCTATCGCGTGGGGTCGGGCCGGGATGCGGACATCCTCCTGTCGGACCGGGCGGTGTCGCGCCAGCACCTCATCCTCGAGGTGAACGAGAGTGGCGTGCGCGCGGTGGACCCGGGCTCGCGCAATGGGTCCTATTGCGAAGGCATGCGCTTCCAGGAGCTGGAGGTGCGCACGGGCGCGGTCCTCAAGCTGGGCACCACCGAGCTGAAGCTGATGCCGGAGAGCGAGCGGCCCCGGGCGCGCCCGCTGTCCGCGCGCAGCGCCTTCGGCTCACTGGTGGGAAACAGCCGCCGCATGCGGGAGCTCTTCACGCTGCTGGAGCGGCTGTCCGCGGGTGAGTCGGACGTGCTCATCCAGGGCGAGACGGGCACGGGCAAGGAGCTGTGCGCGGAGGCCATCCACACGCACAGCCCTCGGGCCCGGGGACCTTTCGTCATCGCCGACCTGGCGGGCATCGCCCCCTCGCTGCTGGAGAGCGAGCTCTTCGGACACGTGAAAGGCGCCTTCACGGGTGCGCACTCCGACCGCGCGGGCGCCTTCGAGCGCGCCCACGGCGGCACGCTCTTCCTGGACGAAGTCGGCGAACTGCCGCTGGAAGTCCAACCCCGCTTGCTGCGCGCGCTGGAGCGCCGGCAGGTGAAGCGCGTGGGCTCCAACGACTACCGCACCTTTGACGTGCGCGTCGTCGCGGCCACGCACCAGGACCTGGAGGGCTCGGTGCAGGCCGGGCGCTTCCGTGGTGACCTCTTCCACCGGCTCGCGGTGCTCCGCGTCGGCCTTCCGCCGCTGCGGGAGCGACTGGAAGACGTGCCGCTGCTCGTCGATACGGTGCTGCAACGGATGGGACGTCCGCCCAGCGCGCTGTCGGACCAGACGCGCGCCCTGCTCGCGCAGTACCCGTGGCCGGGCAACGTGCGCGAGCTGCGCAACGTGGTGGACCGGGTGGTGAACCTGGGCGACGAGGCCCTGCCGGACATCCCGGACCTGCCTTCCCCCGCCGAGGACCCCACCACCCTGCCGCCGCCTTCGGACGACCCGGAGAGCACGCGCCCCATCTCCCTGGACCTCCCCTTCAAGGAAGCCAAGGACCGCATCATCGAAGGCTTCGAGCGCGACTACCTGCGCGCCCTCATCGACCGCTGCGAGGGCAACGTGTCCCGCGCGGCCCGCGAGGCGGGCATCGACCGCGTGTACCTGCGCAAGCTGCTGCGCAAGCACGGCCTGGACACATCACCGGCGTAAGTGGGTGTGGGCCTCCAGGCCCCCTGCTTTCGCGGCGACATCCGCAGGATCGCGTGGCCGGATGTTTCCGGGCCGGGTCATTACGTGTCGAACGGCCCGGCATTCCAGCGGGCCCTATTCCGGGACGTGCCGACCATGACTATTCGCTCGCGCCTACGCTCGACCCTGTTGGCCCTGCTACCCATCGCCCTGCTCCCGCTGATGGCGTGTGGTAGCAACGAGGGCAAGGTCACCCTGCTTCTGACCGACGCACCGGGAGACGACATCCGCACCGCTGTCGTCACCATCTCCGAAATCTATCTGCAAGGCGGCGACGGCGAAGGTGGCCGCGTGGTGCTGCGCGATACCCCCGCCACCGTGAGCTTGCTGGAGCTCGCCAACTCCACGTCCGAACTGGTGTCTGACGCGGTGGTCCCCAATGGCGACTACTCCGAGATTCGCTTCGTCATCACCGGTGGCTACATCGAGGTGGCGAATGAGGACGGCGCGTCGACCGTGTTCGCGTCGTCAGCCGACTACGCCGGCCTGCCCGAGGGCACGCAGGTGGACGGCCAACTTCACATGCCCAGCTTCGGCACGTCCGGGCTGAAGGTGAAGTTCTCCGAGAAGCTGACCATCGAAGGCGAGCAGAAGGTGCTGCTCGTGGACTTCGACGTCGGCCAGAGCTTTGGCAAGGAAGCCGGCAACGCGGGCAAGTGGGTGATGCATCCGGTCATCAAGGCCGCCGAGGTGACGGCCTCCGGCAGCATCCGCGTGACGGCGGACACGGCCCCGACGGTGACGCTGCCCGTGGTGGACGGCCATCAGGTGACGCTGGGCGACTTCAACGCGGTGATGACGAACGAGGCGGGCAGCAGTGAGCGGCTGGCGCTGACCGACGAGGATGGCGACGGCACCTACGAGGCGGTCTTCAAGTTCCTCATTCCGGGCACCTTCACGGTGCACCTCGAGCCGCCCTCCTTCGTCAGCGCCTCCACCACGCCCGACCAGCCGGTGACGGTGGAAGTGGGTTCGGGCCGCGACGTGGCGAGTCACTTCACGATTACGGGTGCGACCCAGCAGTAGCGCGGGCGCGACCTGCACACGGTTACGTGGGGACTGGCGCGGGGTCGGTTCCCAGGGCGAGGCGTCGGGACAAGCATCCCGGCGCCTCGTTTTTTTCTGTGTCACCGACGCGTCCGCGTCGAAGGCCGCTCAGTAGACGACGAGCGCCTGCGGCGCGTGGTAGCTGACGATGGTCAGCACCGGGATGCGCGGCGCTTCGTCATCCGTCTCCGCGCCGCCCGACGTGAGGCGGACACCGTCAAAGCGCGCGAGGATGACGTAGTCGCGCCGGGTCTCCAGGAACGGGTCGGCGCTCGCCAGACGACCGAGTGCCTCGCGGCCCGTCTCGTCGGAGATGTTCTCCACGAAGCGCCGCGTGGTGTTGCGGCCGGAGCGCTCGGACGCGCTCACCGCGCCCCCGACCTGCCCTGGCCCCGTGAGCACGGACTGTCCGGCCAGGTCACCCGAGTACGAGGTGACGGAGTCGATGCGCTCGCCATGGCCCACGACCCCGTCCGTCTGGACGGAGCTGAGGGCCTGCTCCACCAGCCACACCGTGGGACGCTCACCTTCCGAGCGCTGGTCCGCGACCTGCGCGCGCAGCAGCACGTAGCGGCCCTTGTACGTGTCCGGCCGGTCCATGGCGGAGGCCAACGAGAAGATGGGGATCTGTTTCTCCTGGAGGTAGCGCAGCTCGCCCGTCACGCTGCCACCGCGCTGGGCCACCACGCGGGCAATGAGCTTCGCGCCTTCGGGACGCACGCTCAGGTCCTGCGCCCAGGCGCGGCCCAGCAGCGCGTTGAGCTGGGTGAAGGGCGTGTGCTCGATGCAGGCCTTCAGGCCATCCCACGCCTCATCCCGCGAAGCGCCCTGGAGGCGCCGCGCGGCGGCTTCACACACGGCCGGGTTGGCGTACCGGGCGGCGAACGCCTTGGGGTCCGAGGTGGGGCTGGGCGCGGGCGGCTCCGGCGGAGGCCTGGCGACGAACACCTCCTCCTTCGGATGAGGCGCATCCTCCGACCACGTCACGTGGGAATGCGAGGCGCCGCAGCCGGCGGCGAACGTGCCCATCAGGGCCCAGGAGGACAGCTTCCAGGAAGGACGGCGCATGGGCGGAACTCCTAGAGGGAAGCGGAGCCAGGGCTGGAAGAACGGTTGCGCTTCTGGACGGTGGGCGCGGGGTGCGCTCCGGAGCGAGGCAGCACGACGGCGCACGCATCCGCGCACCTGTCACTCAGGCACGCCTGCGTCTGGGGCGCGGTGGCCTGCTGGGCGACCTCGGCATAGCAGCGGTCCGCGGTGCCCGGGCAGTTGGCGCGGGCGGCGCACTCGCAGCATGGCGAGGCCACCGTGGCCATGAACTGCACCTCTTGAAGGACGTTGGCCAGCGCGCGGTAGCAGGAGCGAGCGCCGGGAGCGAAGCGGCCCTTGGCGTCCACCACGAACGACGTGCCTTCCAGTCCGCACTGGTCCACGGCGGTGATGTAGCGCCGCTCACAAAGCGCGGTGAGCGTCGCGTCCGGGCGGCCCTCGCGGATGTTGCCCACCGCCTCCGTGCACAGCGCGCGGGCCACGTCCTGGAGGAGCTTCTTGTTGGACGCGTCCTGCGAATCGCTGGGCGCGCCCGCGGACAGGTCCGCCTCGAACACGCATTCCTTCCCAGCACGCAGGGTGTCCACGGTGCAGGACCACGCGGTGGGGGACTCATCCGCGACAGGGGGCGCCGCGAGCGCTTCAGGCGGAATCGCTGGCGCGCTGGAGTCGGGCGCCGAGCCCAACAGGAAAAGGGAGACGAGGATCGCCTTCATGGACATGGCAGGTTAGGACGGCGCCTCGCCGGGCACAAACCGGCCCGCCGCAACTGTTCCGCGAACCGCGGCGTACTCCCCTTCCCTACCTCCTCCGCGCCGAACCGACGTCCACCTCCGGACGAAGCGGAGGCCTCGGAGTCCTGGAGCATCCGCCCCGGGGCACGCATGATGGCGCCGGTTTCCTTGCAAGGGGTGGATGGTGGGACGTGCGGACGACGCGACGTGGCGGCCATATGAAGACGGGGGCTCCATCGGGTGGATGGGGACCCAGGGCGGCACCATCGCGCGGGATGAGGACTTCGGCGGCCTGGCGCGGCTCACCTACGAGTTGGATGACACCCGCTCCTTCCATGCCATCGCCTGCTCCGTCACCGGCTGGCTCCTCTACCACCGCTTCTTCGACAACGCGGCGGCGGCCACCGCCGCCTTCGAGGAGATGAAGCCCGCCTTGGAGACGCTCCTCACGCAGCTTCCCGAAGGAGGGCCGACGTCTCCCGCGAACACCCGCCTGGCGGGGCCCCTGCTGGCGGCCTTCACCGTCCGTCATGGATAGAGAGTCCGGGGCGAAATGACCTGGCCCGCGAGCGCCATCTGGCGTTAGTGACGGGCCCGCCATGGCCTCCCAGCGCATCCACGAAGAAGACAGCTTCGAGAACGAAACCTTCGCTGACCTGAACCTCCAGGAGACGGACCTGGGCGGGAAGGAGTTCTACCGCTGCACGTTCCTCAACTGCACCCTGCAGGAGAGCCGCTGGACGAGGGCTCGGATGGAGTCCTGCGTCTTCACCGGTTGCGACCTCACGCGAGCCCGGTTCACGGAGACGTCCCTGCGCGACGTGCGCTTCGAAAGCTCCAAGCTGATGGGCATCGACTGGACGGACGTGGGCACCTTCCCCGAAGTCACCTTCGACGGCTCCAACCTGCGCTACTGCACCTTCGCGGGGCTCAGCTTGCGGAAGACGGCGTTCCTGCGCTGCACGGCGCTGGAGATGAACTTCATCGACACGGATCTGTCCGAGTCGGACTTCAGCGATTCGGACATCACCGGCAGCAACTTCCGCGGCTGCACGCTCACGAAGGCGGACTTCGGAACCGCGAAGGGCGTGTTCATCGACCCCGCGCGCAACCGGGTGAAGGCCACGCGCATCCCCGTGGATGCCGCGGTGAACTTCGTCCAGACGCTCGGGCTCGTGGTGCCCGGCTACGATGAGGGCCCGAAGGCGAAGACGGAGCGCAAGAAGGGCCGCTCCTGACTCACCGGCATGGGGGCTAGGCGGGGGGGCGCAGCATCTCCAACAACGCCCCCAGCTTCTCCAACGCGAGCCGCGCACGGGTCTTCACCGTGCCCAATGGGTCTCCGGTGCGCTCGGCAATCTCCCGCTGGGAGAGGCCTTCGAAGTAGGCAAGCTCCACCACCGCCCGCTGGTCCGGAGGAAGCTGGGCCAGCGCCGCCATCACGCGAGCACGCGCCTCCCCCTGGCTGAGCGCTTCGTCCGGCGCGGCGGGCGCGGCGCTGACCGGAGGCTCCTGTTGCACGGCCCCTTCCACCACGCGGGCCGCCGTTCCCTGCGCCCGCAGCCGGTCGATGGCGCGCGTGCGCACAATCGTCGTCACCCAGGCCTCCAGGCCGCCGCGTTCTGGATTGAACTCTCGGGCGCGCCGCCAGACCTCCAGGAAGGTCTCCTGCAACACCTCTTCCGCGTCAGCGTGGGTCGGTAGCAACCGCAACGCGATGGCGAAACACCGTCCGCCGCAGCGCGCGTAGACGTCGCGCATGGCCTGCGGGCTTCCCATGGCGACTTGCCGGAGGAGGGCCCGGTCCAGCGCTGGGTCGCTTGCTCGGGGCACAGCGAAGGAAGGAGGCGCCATGTTCGTCCCGGATAGCTCAAACGGCAGGGCAGTTCCCAGCTTCAAGTATCGGCAAGCGGGCACCCGGGCGCGCCGTGCCTTCCAGGGTGGGCAGTGCCCGCCCCCATCCCTAACGTTGACGAGCCAACGCGGCTGGCGTGGAAGGCGTCCAGCATCGACAACAGCCGCGATTCGCCGCGAGGCAATCACAACCCAAGACCTATAAGGGCCGCCAGCCACCATGACTGAACGACTCGGAAGCGTATTCATCGAGGGAGTCAGCCCCGAGCTGGACGCTGGACGTCACGCCGTGAAGCGCGTCGTGGGAGAGCGGTGCACCGTCAAGGCGGACGTCTTCAAGGAAGGCCACGACGTCCTCGTCGCCGTCGTCCGCTGGCGCCAGGTGACACCCAGGGCGCAGCAGACCGACTGGGAGGAAGTGCCCATGCGCTTCCTCGGCAATGACCGGTGGGAAGGCGAATTCCCCCTGAAGCGGAACGGCCGCTACGAGTACACGATTGAGGCCTGGCCAGACCTCTTCCGGACCTGGACGTCCGAGCTGAAGCGCAAGGTCGACGCGGGCCGCGACGTGCGCAGCGAGTTGCTGGAAGGCGCCGCCCTGCTGGAAGGCGCCGCCGCCCGTGCCCGTACGGCGAAGCAACTGGACGACGCGCGAGTGCTGGACGAGGCGGCCGTCCGGCTGCGACAGCCCCCCTCCCCGGACCTCCTCGCCGTGGCCCTGGCCCCCGAGCTGGCCGACGTGGCCTCGACCCATCCGGACCGTTCACTGGCCCGCCGCTACGACAAGGTGTTGGAGGTCTTCGCGGACCGGGAGAAGGCCCGCTTCAGCGCGTGGTACGAATTCTTCCCGCGTTCGGCGAAGCGCGACGGCGTCACCCACGCCACCTTCCGGGACGCGGAAGGCTGGCTGCCGTACATCCAGCAGCTCGGCTTCGACACCGTCTACCTCCCGCCCATCCACCCCATTGGCCGCACGGCGCGCAAGGGCAAGAACAACAGCCTCACCGCGGCGCCTGACGACGTGGGCAGCCCCTGGGCCATCGGCGCATCGGAAGGCGGCCACAAGGCCGTGCACCCGAAGCTGGGGACGCTGGAGGACTTCCGGCACTTCGTGGAGACGGCGCAGGCCCACGGCATCGAGGTGGCGCTGGACCTGGCCTTCCAGTGCTCGCCGGACCACCCGTACGTGAAGGAGCATCCGGAGTGGTTCCAGCACCGGCCGGACGGCACCATCAAGACGGCGGAGAACCCGCCCAAGCGCTACGAGGACATCGTCAACTTCGACTGGATGGGCCCCGCCCGTGAGTCGCTCTGGGCGGAGCTGGAATCCGTCGTCCTCCACTGGGTGAAGCAAGGGGTGAACACGTTCCGCGTGGACAACCCGCACACCAAGCCCACGCAATTCTGGGCCTGGCTCATCCGGCGCGTGCAGGAAGCCCATCCCCAGGTCCTCTTCCTGTCCGAGGCCTTCACCCGTCCCAAGGTGATGAAGGCCCTGGGCAAGGTGGGCTTCACCCAGTCGTACACCTACTTCACCTGGCGCAACTTCAAGGGCGAGCTCCAGGAGTACCTGGAGGAAATCACCCAGCCGCCGGTGTCCGAGTACTTCCGCGGCAACCTCTGGCCCAATACGCCGGACATCCTCCCGGAGTTCCTCCAGAACGCGGGACCCGGTGCCTTCCGTCTGCGCGCGGCGCTGGCCGGTACGCTCTCCTCCGTGTGGGGCATGTACTGCGGCTACGAGCTGTGCGAAGGCCGCCCCATCCCGGGCAAGGAGGAGTACACCGATTCGGAGAAGTACCAGCTGGTCGCGTGGGACCTGGACCGGCCCGGCAACATCCGGGATTGGATTGCGCGCCTCAACGCCGCGCGCCGCACGCACCCCGCGCTGCACCAGTACGGGACGCTGCGCTTCTTCTCGTCGAACAACGACCGAGTCCTCTTCTACGGCAAGCGCACGCCAGACGGCGGCAGCACGGTGCTGATGGCGGTGAGCCTGGACCCGTATGCCGCCCAGGAGGCGCTGCTGCACGTGCCACTGGAGTGGCTGGGCGCGCGCCCTGACGAGACGTATCAGGTGCACGAGCTGATGTCGGACCAGCGCTCGCTATGGCAGGGTCCGGACGTGCAGGTGCGCCTGACGCCCGAGCAGCCCGCGGCCCTCTGGGCCGTTCACCGGTTCCGCCGTACCGAGAACGCGTTCGACTACTACGAGTGACAACCCGAGAGGCGTAATGGACCTGGATCCCCTCTGGTACAAGAAAGCCCTTATCTACGAGCTGCACCTGCGTGCCTTCCATGACTCCAATGGCGACGGCCACGGGGACATCCCCGGTCTGATTGAGAAGCTTCCGTACCTCCAGGACCTGGGCATCAACTGCCTCTGGTTGCTGCCCCACTACCCTTCGCCGCTGCGCGACGACGGCTACGACATCGCGGACTTCTACGGCGTCCACCCGGACTACGGCACGCTCGCGGACTTCCAGCGGCTGGTGGATGAGGCGCACAAGCGCGACATCCGCGTCATCACCGAGCTGGTGGTGAACCACACCAGTGACCAGCACCCCTGGTTCCAGGAAGCGCGCAGCGACCCCAACAGCCCCAAGCGCAACTGGTACGTCTGGAGCGACACCGACGAGCAGTACAAGGGCGCGCGCATCATCTTCCTGGACACGGAGCGCTCCAACTGGACGTGGGATCCGGTGGCCAAGCAGTACTTCTGGCACCGCTTCTTCAGCCACCAGCCGGACCTCAACTACGACAACCCCGAAGTGCAGGAAGCCATGCTGGACGTCATGCGCTTCTGGCTCAACATGGGCGTGGACGGGTTCCGCTGCGACGCCGTGCCCTACCTCTTCGAGCGTGAAGGTACCAACTGCGAGAATCTCCCGGAGACGCACGCCTTCCTCAAGCGCCTGCGGAAGACCATCGACTCCGAATACAAGGGGAAGATGCTGCTGGCGGAGGCGAACCAGTGGCCCGCCGACGTGCGCGTGTACTTCGGCGACGGCGACGAATTCCACATGGGCTTCCACTTCCCGGTGATGCCCCGCCTCTACATGGCGGTGCGCCGCGAGGACCGCACGCCCATCGTCGAAATCATGCAGCAGACGCCGGACATCCCGGACAACTGCCAGTGGGCCATCTTCCTACGCAACCATGACGAGCTGACGCTGGAGATGGTGACGGACGAGGACCGGGACTACATGTACCGGGAATACGCCACCGATCCGCGTATGCGCATCAACCTGGGCATTCGCCGCCGGCTGGCGCCGCTGATGGACAACGGCCGCCGGCGCATCGAGCTGATGCACAGCCTGCTCTTCACCCTGCCCGGCACGCCCGTCCTCTATTACGGCGACGAGATTGGCATGGGCGACAACATCTACCTCGGCGACCGCAACGGCGTGCGCACGCCCATGCAATGGACGGGAGACCGCAACGCGGGCTTCAGCCGCGCGGATTACGCACGCCTGTACGCGCCCGTCATCGCCGACCCGGTGTACGGCTATCAGTCCATCAACGTGGAAGCGCAGGAGCGGGTGAAGTCCAGCCTCCTGCACTGGGTGAAGCGGATGATTCGCATCCGCCAGCGCTACCCCGTCTTCTCGTTGGGGAACCTGCGCTTCCTCCAGACGGACAATCGCAAGGTGCTGGCCTTCATCCGTGAATGGGAGGGCCAGACGGTTCTGGTGGTGTGCAACCTGTCGCGCTTCGCCCAGCCCGCAGTGCTCGACATGCGTGAGTGGGAGGGCGCTGTGCCGGTGGAGCTGATTGGAGAAACCCCCTTCCCGCGGGTGAGTGAGATTCCGTATCAGCTCTCCATGGGCCCCTTCATGTTCCTGTGGTTCCGGCTGGACAGGTCCCAGCAGGTGAGGAGCCTCGAATGACAACCCTCGACTTGACCAAGCTCCCTGAGTACCTCAAGCACCAGCGCTGGTTCAGCGGCAAGGCCTGGCCCATCAAGCACGTCACGGTGATGGACCACGCCGCCGTCGAATCGGGCGGCTGCTCCTTCAGCCTCGCCGTGGTGGAGGTCATCTACGAACTGGGCAGCCCGGAGCGCTACCTGCTGCCCGTCCATCCCTCCACCGAAGGCGTGCGAGACGCGCTGGAGAGCGATGAATGCCTGCGCGGCCTCTTCGACCTCATCCGAACCGGAGGCCAGGTGGCGTCCGCGTCCGGCCGCGTGCAAGGTGAATGGATTGGCGGGCAGGACGGATTGCTCGCGCTCCCCGCGTCACCGGAGGTGCGGCGGCTGCAGGTGGAGCAGAGCAACACCTCGGTGGTGCTGGGTGAGAAGGTCATCCTGAAGATCATCCGCAAGCTGGAAGCCGGCGTGAACCCGGAGCATGAGGTAGGCCGCTTCCTCGCGACCAAGACGTCGTTCCGCGCCACGCCCACGCTGTTGGGCGCGCTGCATCTGGAAGGGGCGGCGGGCGCGACGCTCGCGGTGGCCCACCGCTTCGTGCCGGATGCGACGGACGGCTGGAAGTACACGCTGGACCGGCTGCGCCAGGAGCGCGCCGTGGGCCCGCGCTTCCAGTCGGAGATGCGCGACCTGGGCTCGCGTCTGGGCGAGCTCCACCTGGCGTTCGCCTCGGCGACCGACGAAGACCCGGCCTTCACGCCAGAGCCACTGTTGCAAGAGGACCTCCAGCGCTGGAGCGCCTCCATCGTCGGGGAGCTGGGCGTGACGCTGGCAGACGCCAGCCGGCAGAACCCGGAGCTGGAGAACCGGCGCGAGGACCTCATCGAGTACGCGAAGCGCCTGGCGCAGGTGCCGCCCTCCGGGCAGAAGATTCGCATCCACGGCGACCTCCACCTGGGACAGGTGCTGCGCGCCAACAACCAGTGGCTCATCTTCGACTTCGAAGGCGAGCCCGCGCGCTCCTTCACCGTCCGCCGGGAGAAGTACAGCGCGCTGCGCGACGTGGCGGGGATGATCCGCTCGTTCGACTACGCGGAGGCGACGGTGGCGCTGGAGGGTGGCACGCCCCACGAGCGCATCAGCACCATCCGCGACGCCTTCGTGGAAGGGTACCGGCAGGTGACGCGCGGCGCGCCCTTCCTGCCCCCGGACGACGACACTTTCGACGTGATGCTGCGTGCGTTCGAGCTGGAGAAGCTCCTCTACGAAGTGCGATACGAAATGCAGAACCGGCCCGACTGGGTGCGCATCCCCCTCCAGGCCCTCTTGCGTATGGAGGCATCCAAGTGAGGAAGCCAGCCGACAAGGCCCAGGTCGACGCGGAGCTTCAGCGCGTCGTGGAGCTGAGGCACCCGGAGCCGCACTCTGTCCTGGGCATCCACCCGGATGGAGACGGCGTGGTGATTCGCGCCTTCCGCCCGGACGCCGTGGCCATCCACGTGCTGCCGGAATCCGGCGGTCGCGTCGCGATGACGCACCGGCTGGGCGGCGTCTACGAGGCCCGCATCAACGGCAAGGACCAGACGTTCAACTACTTGCTGGAGGTGGAGTACCCCGGCAAGCGCGTCTTCACGCTTCGCGACCCGTACAGCTTCCTCCCTACCCTGGGGGAGATGGACCTGTATTACGCCGGTGAAGGCCGCCACGAGCGCCTCTGGGAGCGCATGGGCGCGCACCTGCTGCACCACCACGGCGTGCGCGGCACCTCGTTCGCGGTGTGGGCCCCCACAGCGGCGGGCGTGTCCGTGGTGGGTGACTTCAACGGCTGGGACGGCCGCCTGCACTCCATGCGCCGCATGGGCTCCTCCGGCATCTGGGAGCTCTTCGTCCCCGAGGTGGGCGAAGGCACCCGGTACAAGTTCGAGATTCGCCCCGGCCAGGGCGGGCCCAACGTCCTCAAGGCGGACCCGTTCGCCTTCCGTACCGAGGCCCCCCCCGCCACGGCCTCCGTGGTGCACGACCTGGCGCGCTACACCTGGGGCGACTCGGCATGGCTGGAGCAACGTGCGCAGCGGCGGGACGTCCATCACCAGCCGTGGAGCGTGTACGAAGTCCACCTGGGCAGCTGGCGCCGGGTGGTGGAGGACGGCGACCGGCCCATGACGTACCGGGAGCTGGCACCGGCGCTGGCCGAGTACATCAAGTTCACCGGCTTCACCCACATCGAGCTGCTCCCCGTGGCCGAGCACCCCTACGGTGGCTCCTGGGGCTACCAGGTGGGTGGCTACTACGCGCCCACGGCGCGCTTCGGCCACCCGGATGACCTGCGCTTCTTCATCGACCACATGCACCAGGAAGGCATCGGGGTGCTCGTGGACTGGGTGCCCGGACACTTCCCGCGCGACCTGCACGCCCTGGGACAGTTCGACGGCACGGCCCTGTATGAGCACGCGGACCCGCGCAAGGGCGCGCAGCCGGACTGGGGCACGCTGGTCTTCAACTTCGGCCGCAATGAGGTGCGCAACTTCCTCATCGCCAACGCGTTGTTCTGGATCGAGGAGTACCACATCGACGGACTGCGCGTGGACGCGGTGGCGTCGATGCTCTACCTCGACTACAGCCGCAAGCAGGGCGAGTGGATTCCCAACCGCTGGGGCGGCCGGGAGAACGAAGAGGCCATCCACTTCCTGCGCGAGCTGAACGAGACGGTCCACCGCAAGCACCCGGGCGTCGTCGTCATCGCCGAGGAGTCCACGGCCTGGCCCAAGGTGTCCGCGCCCGTGTCCGAAGGCGGGCTGGGGTTCGACTACAAGTGGAACATGGGGTGGATGCACGACACGCTGTCGTACTTCTCCAAGGACCCCATCTACCGGCAGTACCACCACAACCAGCTCACCTTCGGCCTGCTGTACGCGTTCAGCGAGCAGTTCATGCTGCCGCTGAGCCATGACGAGGTGGTGCACGGCAAGGGCAGCCTGTACGGGCGCATGCCGGGCGACCCGTGGCAGAAGCGCGCCAACCTGCGTGCCCTGTTCGCGTGGATGTGGGCGCACCCGGGCAAGAAGCTCGTCTTCATGGGCGGTGAGTTCGGCCAGCCGGCCGAGTGGAACCACGACAAGAGCCTGGACTGGCACCTGACGCACGACCCGGGGCACCACGGCATCCTTCAGCTGGTCTCGGACCTGAACCGCATCTACCGGGACATGCCCGCGCTTCACGACGCGGACGGCGAGCCCATGGGCTTCCAGTGGCTCCAGCCGGACTCGGCCGCGTACAACGTGTTCGCGTTCGTGCGGCGCGCGCGTCAGCCAGGACGGCATGTGGTGTGTATCGCCAACCTGTCGCCAACGGTGCGTGAGAACTACCGCGTGGGCTTCCCGTTCCAGGGCCGCTACGTGGAGTTGCTCAACACGGACGCCGAGCAGTACGGCGGCTCCAACCTGGGCAACATGGGCCAGATTCAC
This sequence comes from Myxococcus sp. AB036A, assembly GCF_006547355.1. NCBI lineage: Bacteria > Pseudomonadati > Myxococcota > Myxococcia > Myxococcales > Myxococcaceae > Myxococcus > Myxococcus sp. AB036A. Next base: position 26,526 of record NZ_VHLC01000002.1, read on the forward strand.
ACCGAGCCCACGGGCTGGGATGGCCAGCCGGCTTCGGCCACCCTCACCCTGCCCCCGCTGTCCGTGTTGTGGTTCACGCCGGGCTGAGCCCATGCCTCGACACAGGGGCGTTCGCCGCAGCATCACCGCGGACTCCCCTGCCCGCCCTCAAAGACAACCATCAATCACTGACAATTCAATCTCAAACACAAATCAAGACACATTAAAACAACCAGACATCCGGCCAGCGAACGGGAACCAGCCAGGCACAGACCGAGCAGGCCCGTGGACTCGACACACGGGGTGCCAAAAATCACTGAACATCCAGTCAGCCAAAAGACGGCGATCAGCCATGCAACGACACTGAACGCGCGGACATGTAGGCATTGATGTTTCAGGCGGTGCCCGAATCACTGAACATCCAACCAGCTGCAAGCCTCAATCAGGGCGACACGCGACACTGAACGCGCGAACATGTAGGCATTCGCGACCAAGGCGTCACCCGAATCACTGAACATATCATCAGCAGACAGGTCGCGATCGGGGCTCCGCACACCACTGAACACGCGCCCATGTGGGCATTGGCGCAATCGAGGGCACTCGTCTCACTGAATGCGCCATCAGTAGCGGGAGCGACCAGAACCCAGCGTGCCACTGAAGCCCACTTACAGCGGCACCGCGATCATGAGACCGAAAATGCCTGATAGCTCGTTCATGTAGGCATGGCCCAACCGACCACCGCACGACCCACTGAACATCCAGACAGGCAAACTGTCCCGATCAGCCATGTTGGGCCCCCTGCCCCGATGTTCATGTAGGAACGAAGGTCTCAGGCCCCCCTGAAAATACCTGATGGTTCGTGCATGTAGGCACTGCCTCACCAGGCTCCGACACATCGCCCATACACCAGGCGAGCAGGCGACGCCGCTTGCTCCCTCCTCCATCCGACCCCAGCCTACTTCTGGGCGATCGACTCACCAGGAGGACGGGGATGACGAAGAAGAGGATCATTGAAGGGTACGGCGGGACCAGTGAGCAGCGTCAGCGCCACCTTCAAAACGACAACTTCTCGGAGCGGGCGCCTCGAACGCCGGATGAGACGGAGGCGGTGCGCAGCACGCCCGACAAGGACGGGCGCGAGATCACCATCCATCCACTGGAATCCGAGGACTCGGACGACCTATGGCACGGCAAGCCGTGAGCCGAGCCCAGGGACTGGGCCTCAGCGCATGAACAGCAAGTAGAGCACCGCGCTCAGGGCGATCGACACCAGGATGCTGCCGATACAGCCGAGCCGGTTCGAGAAGAAGAAGAACATACGCGCCGCCCAAGCTGTGCACTCCCAGCGCGGAGGGAAGGCACGCCGCTGGATTTTGTCCGAGGGCCTACGGAACGCCTCGGGGGCTACTCGCCGCGCTTCAGCCGCTCCACGTAGGCCGCTGGCAGGCCCGCGGCCTGGGCACCGCGCACCAGCGCGTCCACGAAACGGGTGCTGACCGGGCCGTCCGCCGACGCACGCCGCGGATTCGTGACGAACGCCGTGGCCTCCAGCTCCTGCCCATCCACGCGCACGCGCACCGGCCGCTCCACGCACATGCTCGTCACGAAGCCTTCCTTGTGCTGGATGATGGGCCAGTCCTGGCCGCGAATCTCGAACAGGCGGCCGTACACCTTCTGGCCCGCGGAATCCGTCAGCCCCGCGACGCGCCCACCCCACCAGCGCGACGGGAAGTCATAGACCAGATCCACATCCACGGCCTGGGCCAGCCGCCCCTCGGGCAGCTCGAAGAAGTCGTAGCTGTGCTGGGACCGCCACTCCTCGAACGCGGCGCGGTCCAGGATGGTCGAGTACGCGAAGTACAGGCGCGTGGCCGACGGGTCCGCGCCCGCACGGGCCTTCATCACCTGATCATAGTGCGAATCCATGTCCGCCCCTTTGACTGAGACTACTTCGAGCCCCGGCGCGCCCCGGTGGCCTCGTCCCGGAAGACGGACAGCACACCGGACACATCCAGCCGGGACGTCTTGATGAACAGCCGCAGCGCGCGCTCCACGTGCTCGGCCAGCGTGGCCATCTTCTCCAGTCGCTGAAGCCGGTCCGGGGGCAGCCCCGACTGGGTCTCCGCCAGCCGCCGGGCCTCCGCCAGGTCGGCGCGGATGCGCGCGACGAAGCCCGCCTCGCGCTCCTCGATGACGTGCGTCACCATCCGGACCAGGTCGTTCTCCGCGCCGTAACGCCAGACGGTGTCCTGGGGCAGGCGCACGCGCTGGATGACGCCCCAGCGCTCCAAGTCGCGCAGCAGCATGGAGACCCCGCCCTTGGACAGGTCCAGCTCCCGCTCGATTTCGCCCGCTGTCAGGGGCTCACCGCGCAGGTACAGCAGGGCCCAGACCCGCCCCTGGTTGCGCTTGAACCCCCAGAACTCAATGACATTGCCCACCGCGTCCACCGCGATGGCTTCCCAGGGCGCCAGCCGGCCATCTGCTGGCGGCGCCTCCGAGGCAACGCTACCGGGTCCCCCCGTCCACAGGTAGCCTTTCATGCAGCGCGCCCCTGGACTTGTTCGGCGATGCCGGCCGACAGCTTCCGCGCCCAGCTCACCAGCTCCGCACCCGCGGGCTCCTTGGCGAAGTGGCCCAGCTTGTCGAGCGCCGCCTCGATTTCGACGTTCATCCGCGCCATGGAGGCGTCGACGGCGCCCGTGGCCTCAATGGCCGCGCCAATCTCCTTCGTGCGATCTGGCGTGATCGCCGAGAACGCCCACGCGTCCTTCAGTTTGCGCCGCAGCGACTCATCCTTGGCCACCGCCAGGAGGATGGGCATGGACGGCGTGCGCGAGTGCACGTCCGCGTAACGCGGCTTGCCTACGTCCGTGCCCAGGATGTCGCGAATGTCGTCGGCAATCTGGAACGCCACGCCCAGGTGACGCCCGAAGCCGTCAAAACGTTCCACCGCCTCGGGGTGCTCCGCCAGCGTCGCCGCCGCGTTGCCACACCAGCCGAACAGCGAGCCCGTCTTGCCCTCGGCGATGAAGCGCAGCCGGTTGAGCGGCAGGTCCAGGTCGCCGCGAGCCTCCACCTCGGCGATGGCGGCGCGGGTCATCTCGGAGACGACCGACAGCGCGCTGCGCGTCAGCCGCGCGTCCAGTTGGGACAGTTGGTACAGGCCCGTGGACAGGATGAGGTCGCCGCTCATCACCGCGACGATGTTGCCCCAGCGCGCGTTCACCGTGGGCCGGCCCCGGCGGAACATGCCCGCGTCCACCACGTCGTCGTGCAGCAAGCTCGCGGAATGGATGAGCTCCGCGGCCACGGCCACGTCCACCAAACGCTCCGCCGGAACGCCCACCGCGCCGCCGAACAGCCGCGCCAGCATGGGGCGCGCGCGCTTGCTGCCGCTGCCCAGGCACAGGTGGCGGGCCGCCTCCATCAGCGTGTCGCCCTTCACGTCCGGACCGGCATCGCCATCCACCAGGGTGCTGCCAAGCCGCTGCTCCACCGCCCCCAGAAAATCCGTCAGCTCCCGAGCCAGATCCATAGTGCGCCGTCTCCTCGTTCGTTCATATAGTTCAAGACCGCTTGAACTGCACCTGATTCCAGCGCTGCCCAGCAGCCAGGCGCGAACGGGTGTTGGAGCATGTGGGACAGCCGCGCCGCTCCTGCCCGGAGAGCGGCCGAGCACCCTGGGGCCCACCGGGGGTGGATTGAGAGCGCCCGGCGGAGCGTGCGACAGAGAGCGGACCTGTGACCCGCGCAGCCTCCCGTCGTCAGCTCCTCCGCAGCTTCAGCTTCGCCTCCCTTGCTTCCGCGGTTCCGCTGTTCCGACCCGGCGCATCCCTGCCCGGCTCGACGGCGCCGCTCCTGGGAGCACCGCCCGCGGACGGGCCCGGACCGAGGGTCCGCCCTCATCAGGGACGGTTGCGCCGAACACTGGGCGTCTCCGTGGTGGAGGGCATGTTCTCGGAGGTCTTCACTGCGTGCGCGGGTGCGACGGTGCTGACCGCATGGGCCATCGCCCTGAAGCTGGGGCCCTTCCTCGTCGGCGTGATGACGGCCCTGCCCTTCTTCGCACAGTTCGTGCAGTTCCCCGCAGCCTGGCTGACGGGCCTCTTCGGCCACCGGCGCGTGGCCCTCACCGCGGTGTGTCTGTCCCGCGTGGTGATATTCCCCCTGGCGGTGCTGCCCTGGCTGGGCCTGCCCTTCGAATCCCAGCAGCGCCTGCTGCTGACAGTGGCCGGTGTCTCCGCCGCGTTGAGCGTGGTGGGCAACAACGCCTGGGTGGCGTGGATGGGAGAACTGGTGCCCCGCGCCGTCCGGGGTCGCTTCTTCGGACGCCGTACCGCGCTCACCACGCTGGCGGGTACGCTGGCCTCCCTCGGCGCGGGCCTCCTGATGGACCGGCTGCGCCCCGCGGACGGCGTGGGCGTGGCCCTGCCGCTGCTCGCGTTGGGGGCGTGCGTCATGGGCATCGTCACCACCCTGTTCATGGCCTCGCAGCACGACCCGGCGCCCCCGGGCACCACCCCGCCCCTGGAGCTCAAGGGCGCGCTGGTCCCTTTCAAGGATGGCAACGCGCGCCGGGTGCTCACCTACCAGGTGGCCTGGAACGCTGCGGTGGGGGTGTCCGCGCCCTTCTTCGCGCTGCACAGCCTCCAGAACCTCAAGATGACCTTCGTCATCATGGCGCTGCATGCCGCGTCGGTGGCCGGCGTGCGCATCCTGGCGGCGCCACTCTGGGGCCGCGCGATTGACCGCTGCGGCGCCCAGCCCGTGTTGATGGCGTGCTCACTGGGCATCGCCGCCATCCCCGCCCTGTGGCTGCTGCCCTCCGCGGGGACGCTGTGGCCCCTGCTCTTCGACGTCCTCCTCGCCGGGGCGCTGTGGAGCGGCCATGGTCTGGCCATCTTCGAGCTGCCTCTGACAGTCGCCCCCCGGAAGAACCGCCCCTTCTACCTGGCGGCCTTCGCCACCGCCGGCGGCCTGGCCTATACCGCCGCGGCCGCGCTGGGAGGCGCTATCGCCGCCGCCCTGCCCACCCAGTTCACCCTGGGCGGCCACGTCTGGGTGAACCTGCACGTGCTCTTCGTGCTGTCCTCGGTGGCCCGCCTGGGCGCGGCCCTGTTGACGGCGCGCATCCCCGAGCCCGGCGCCCACCCCGTGCGCTCCGTGAGGGCGCTGCTGTCGCGCCTGCTCCCGCGGCCAATTCCTGCTCACCACACAGCGTTGGATGATTGACATTCAAAAGACGCAACAGCGTCATTGCTTGTCATACTGCGGGACTGTGCAAATTCATTGCGCACAACCGCAGAATTCCAGATTAGCTGGTGATTTGCCATTTTCACTCAAAGTGTGATTTCTGCCGCTCCAGCACCGTAGCTCCCAGAGGAGCGCGGTCAACCCGCAGTGCAGGAGCACGACATGTCCTCAGGTCCTTACCGAAGGCGCCTTTTTCATGCGGTGTTTCTCGTGGGAACCCTCTCGGGTTCCGCTGCAATGGCAGTCCATTCAGAGGAAGGCGTTCGCAATTACGATGCGCGTGATGCCTACAACGCGCAGGCACGGTTTGGCATCTCGTCTGCCCAGACGTCCAGCCAGGCCGCGCTGCGGCAGGCCGTGCCGGAACTGATGGTGGAGTTCGACGAGTCCAACGGCCTGGTGCGCTCGCTCACCAATCCGGTGGGTGCGCTCTCCGGTCCGCGCAGCGGGGACCCGATGGCCATTGGCCTGGACTTCGTCCAGAAGCACCGGGACGCGCTCGGGCTGGGGCTCAACGACCTGGCGAACCTCGAGGTGACGGACCGCGTCTATTCGAAGGTGAGCGGCATCACCAACCTGTACCTGCGCCAGACGTACCGGGGCCTGCCCGTCTACAACGGCCAGCTTCAGATCAACGTGGACCGCGACGGCCGCGTGCTCAGCGTGCACAGCGACTTCCTCCCGGCCCTGGAGTCCTCGCTCGCTGGCACCACGCCGCGCCTGAGCGCCGCGGACGCGGTGGTGGGCGTGGCGAAGCACCTGGGCGTCCGCCTCTCCGCGGCGCCGCAGTCCCTGAAGGCCGAGCCCGGCGCGCGTCAGCGCACGCGCGTGGCGGTGGAAGGCCTGTCCACCGAGCCCATCGACGCGGAGCTGGCGGTGCTGCCGGTCCGCCGTGGTGAGGCCCGGCTGGTGTGGCGCTTCCAGGTCCACACCCTGGACAACGACCACGCGTACGACGTCACGGTGGACGCGTCCACGGGCGAGGTCTGGACCCGCTTCGACTGGGTGGCGGCCGATGATGCCTACCGCGTCTATCCCCTGCCGGTGGAGAGCCCCAACCACACCACGCCGCTGCCGCCAGCGGATGGGCGCGTGCTGGTCTCCAACCCCGCCAACGCCACGGCGTCGCCCTACGGCTGGCACGATACGAACGGAGCGGCCGGCGCGGAGTACACCACCCTCCGCGGCAACAACGTCCACGCCTACGAGGACACCAACAACGATGGCCTGCCGCCCGCCGTGCAGCCCGATTGCACCTCGCTCATCCACTGCGACTTCCCCATCACCCTCACGAGCGCGCCGTCCACGTACATCCCCGCGGCCGTCACCAACCTGTTCTACTGGAACAACATCATCCACGACGTCCAGTACCAGTACGGCTTCGATGAGGCGTCCGGTAACTTCCAGGTCAACAACTACGGCCGGGGCGGCATCGGCAACGACGACGTCCGCGCGGAGGCGCAGGACGGCGGCGGCATGAACAACGCCAACTTCATGACCCCGCCGGATGGCCAGCGGCCGCGCATGCAGATGTACCGCTGGAACACGGTGACGCCGAACAAGGACGGAGACCTGGACACCGGCATCATCGTCCACGAGTACGGCCACGGCATCTCCAACCGTCTCGTGGGCGGCCCCAGCAACGTGTCCTGCTTGTCGAACCGCCAGCAGCCGGGCGAAGGCATCAGCGACTTCCTGTCGCTCTTCTACACCGCGAAGGCGACGGACACCGGCGCGCAGGGCCGCGGCGTGGGCACCTACGCCCTGAACCAGCCCACCACGGGCGTGGGCATCCGTCCCCAGCGCTACAGCACCAGCAGCGCCGTCAACACCTGGACCTACGCCAGCATCAACGGCATGGCGGTTCCGCACGGCGTGGGTGCCGTGTTCGCCCAGGGCATGTGGGAGGCCTACTGGGCCCTGGTCAACCACCACGGCTTCAGCGCCAACCTGTACGACGCCACGGGCACCGCGGGTAACCAGCGCATGATGCTGTACTTCACCCAGGGCCTGAAGAACACGCCGTGCAGCCCCACCTTCACCCAGGTGCGTGACGGCATCATCACCGCGGCCACCACCCTGCACGGTGGCGAGGACGTCTGCCGCCTGTGGACGGCCTTCGCCGCGTTCGGCCTGGGCACCAACGCCGTGTCCAGCGGCTCCAGTGGCACGACGCCCACCAACGGCTTCGCGGTGCCCGCCGCCTGCGCTGCCTTCAGCGCGACGGCAGCCAAGCGCTAGTCGTTGAACCCCATCGGGCCGGAGCTCCCTCGTGGGCTCCGGCCTGGTTCCTGGCGCGCATAGCAGACGCCGCGTCTTGAGGTATCACCCTCAGGATGCGCACGCCTACCGCCGTGAGCCTGCTCCTGCTCGGCCTGTCGCCGCTGGCCTGGGCATGCAAGAGCGAGCCCCCACCGGTCTATGTCCGGCTCCAGGGGACCGCGCCCACCGTCGCGGACGTGCCGTCCTCCCGCGCCTTGCTCATCGTGTTCTGGGCGTCGTGGTGTCCGCCCTGCAGGCAGGAGACACCCCAGCTCGTCGCCCTGGCTAAATCGCCCCCCGAGGACCTCCAGGTCGTCGTCTTCAGCCATGACGAGACGCCCCAGGCGGTGGAGTCCTTCTTCAAGGGGCCTCCCCCCGCGCCGCTCCACCTGCGCCTCGACGTGGACAAACGAGCCGGTGACGCGTTCGGCGTGGACCAGCTCCCCGTCAGCGTCCTCCTGGTCGACGGCCGCCAGGTCGCCCGCTTCTCGGGCCCGCGGGAATGGGATGCCGGCGCGATGCGCCGTCTGCTGGAGCGCCTGATACGCGAGCCCCCACCTTCAGCGCCTCGCCCGCTGGATTGACACCGCCAAGCCCCATTTAATAAGCCGGTCCCGGATGCAGTCCCTCCTGCGATTTCTCGCTGTGCTCCTCGTCCTGATGACGGGCGGCGTCTTCCAGACGCTGGCCCTGGCGTCGGACGTGCACGACGACTGCGCGGAAGAGGCATCCGACGAGTGCGAGGACTGCTCGCCCAACTGCGTGCTGTGCGTGTGCTGCCCGCTGAGGGCCGCCCCCGCTCCCGCGTCGCCCAACGCGCGTCTCATCCCGCCGCCCCGGCCGCTGCCCATCCCCTCGCGCGTGGTGGAGCCCACGCTCTCCGGCGTCGGGACCGACATCTTCCAGCCGCCCAGAGCCTGACACCGCCCTTCACGGGAGACGTGTGTCTTGCGAGCGCCGTGGCCGGACGTGCGCGAACGTCCTCCCGCTCCGCCCAAGCCCTGTCCAACCTTCCCGCGCACCTTCGCGCGGGCCACCACCGCCGTGGGCACGCGCCCCGGCAGGAGCGCCTCATCATGCACTCGCTGCGTACGCTGTCCGTCGTCCTGTCCCTGTTCGCCGCCCCCGTCCTGGCCGACGAGAGCAAGCCCGCCCAGCAGCCCCAGACGGCCGGGCCCGAGAAGCCGCGCTGCGAGCACGGCGTCCAGAAGAGCCTCTGTGCCCGCTGCAACCCGAAGCTGGCCCCCGTCTTCAAGGCCAAGGGTGACTGGTGCCCCGAGCACGCGCGGCCCGAATCCCAGTGCGTCCTCTGCAACCCGGAACTCTCCAAGAAGGGCGTGAAGTAGATGCGTGCCTCCCGAGTCGGCCCCAGCGTCCTGGCGGTGCTGCTGGCACTGAGCGCCGCCAGTTGCAGCCAACAAGCGAGTCCCCCCACGGCGAAGGCGCCTTCACCGCCAGCCGCCTCGGGAGGCACGTCCACCCCGTCCGAGGTCGCGCTCTGTGAGCACCGCGTCCCCGCGGAGCTGTGCACCCGGTGCAACCCCGACCTCATCGACGTCTTCAAGGACCAGGACGACTGGTGCGGTGAGCACGGCGTCCCCGAATCCCAGTGCTTCCAATGCAACCCGGGCCTCACCTTCACCACGCGGGACACCGCCCCCACGGATTGGTGCAAGGAGCACGCGGTCCCCGAATCCCGCTGCACCAAATGCAACCCGTCGCTGGTCGCGAAGTTCATCGAGGCCGGTGACTACTGCCGGGAGCACGGCTTCCCGGAGTCCGTCTGCCCATACTGCCACCCGGAGTTGGTGAAGGCCGCGGGCGCCCAGCCCCCCACCTTCCCCGAGCCGGGCACACGCGTCCGCCTCGCGTCCGCCGAGACGGCCCGCGAGGCTGGCATCCAGACACGTCGCGCGGTGAAGCGGCCCTTTGCCCGGACCCTGGACGTCGTTGGGCAGCTCGACTTCAACCAGAACCGGCTGGCGCAGCTGTCCGCCCGCAGTGAGGCGCTGATAACGGAGGTCCGCGTGGACGTCGGCGACGAGGTGAAGGCGGGCCAGCCACTGGTGCTGGTCACCTCGGGGGCCGTGGGCGCGGACCAGGGACGGCTGTCGGCGGCACAGACGCGGCTGACGGTGGCGCGCTCGGCGCTCGAGCGCGAGCAGCAGCTGGCTACGAGCGGAATCCGCGCACGAAAACACGTGGAGACCGCCCAGGCGGAGGTCGCGGCGGCCGAGGCCGAGCGCAATGCCGCCCGCGCAGCGCTCTCCGCCGCGGGCGCCAACGGCCAGGGCCCGCAGGGGACCTATGCCCTGTCGGCCCCCTTCACGGGGACGGTGGTGGCGCGAGACGCCGTCGCCGGACGCCATGCATCCGCTGGACAGCCGCTCATCCAGGTGGCGGACCTGAGCACCATGTGGGCCCTGCTGGAGATTCCGGAGGCGGACGCGTTCCAGGTTCGCGCGGGACAGCGCGTCACCCTCACCTTCGAAAGTATGCCCGGACGGACGCGTGACGCCACGCTCACCCGCGTGGGCGCGTCGGTGGACCGGACCTCCCGCACGGTGCGCGCCCGGGTCGAACTGCCCAACCCCGACGGCGCCCTCAAGGCCGGACTCTTCCTCAGGGCCCGGGTGCAGGTCGCTCCGGAACATGAGGCGGTGCTGGTTCCCCACGCGGCCATCCAACGCGCGGAAGGCCAGACGCTGGTCTTCGTGCGCAAGCAGCCGGGGCTCTACGAGCCCGTCGCGGTAGAGCTGGGTGCCAGCACGCGCGAGGAGGTGGAAATCGTCAAGGGCCTCTCGGCGGGGGTAGAGGTCGTCACCACCGGCGCCTTTCTGCTCAAGACGGAGATTCTCAAGGACTCCATCGGCGCGGGCTGCTGCGAGACGGCGGGAGGCGAGTAGCCGCCATGCTCACCCGGCTCATCGAATGGTCGTTGTCCCACCGCTGGGCCGTCCTCCTGGGAACGGGGGCCCTCGTCATTTCGGGCCTGCTCGCCTTCCGGGCGCTGCCCATCGACGCCATCCCGGACACGACGCCCACGCAAGTGCAGGTCAACACCGTCGCACCGGCGCTCACGCCCAACGAAGTGGAGCGCCAGCTCACCGTCCCCGTGGAGCAGGCGCTCGCGGGCCTGCCTCGTGTCAGCGAGCTGCGCTCCATCTCCAAATTCGGGCTCTCCCAGGTCACCCTCCAGTTCGAAGACGGAACCGACCTGTGGTTCGCGCGGCAGCAGGTGTCCGAACGGCTGAGCCGAGTGCAGCTACCCGCGGGCATCGCGCCCCCTACGCTCGGGCCCGTCGCCACCGGCCTGGGCGAGGTTTTCCACTATCTCGTCAAGAGCCGGACGAAGAGCCTCGAGGAGCTGCGCACCCTGCACGACTGGGTCATCGCGCCCCAACTGCGCAGCGTGCCGGGCGTGGCGGAGGTGAATGCCTGGGGCGGCGAGGAGAAGCAGTGGCACGTCATCGTCGACCCCCGCCGCTTGCAGCAGTTCAACCTGTCCCTCGGCGACATCTACCGGGCGCTGGAGGAGAACAACGCCAACGTCGGGGGCGGCGTGCTCGAGCGGGGCGGCACGGCGACACTCGTGCTCGGGGTGGGAGTGCTCACGGACGGCAACGCCATCGAGGACGTGGTCATCGCGGCGCACCACGGCGTCCCCGTGCGAATCCGGGACGTGGCGCGCGTCGAGGTGGGCCATGAAATCCGGCGCGGCGCCACCACCGCGGATGGTGAGGGCGAAGCCGTGCTGGGCCTGGGCTTCATGCTGGTAGGCGAGAACTCCCACACGGTGACGAAGGCGCTCGCCCAGCGCCTGGAGGACATCCAGCGGACGCTGCCGGAGGACGTGCGCGTGGAGCCCGTCTATGAGCGCACCGAGCTGGTGGACCACGTGCTGCGCACCGTCCGGACCAACTTGCTGGAAGGCGCGTTGCTCGTCATCGCGGTGCTCTTCATCTTCCTGGGCAACTGGCGCGCCGGCCTCATCGTGGCGGCGGCCATTCCGCTGTCGCTCCTGTTCGCCTTCAACGCGATGCTGCGCTTCGGCATCGCCGGCACGCTCATGTCGCTGGGCGCCATCGACTTCGGGCTCGTCGTCGACTCCTCCGTCATCATGGTGGAGAACGCGGAGCGGCGACTCTCCGAGGCCCGGGACGGACGCTCCCTGCTGGAGGTGGTGCGGGATGCCGCCGTCGAGGTCCGCAAGCCCACGCTCTTCGGCGAGCTCATCATCATGGTGGTCTACCTGCCCATCCTCGCCCTCGAAGGCGTGGAGGGGAAGTTGTTCCGCCCCATGGCGCTCACGGTCATCTTCGCGCTCCTGGGCAGTGCGCTGCTCTCCATGACGCTGATGCCGGTACTGGCCTCCTTCGCGCTGAAGCGAGGCGGCGGCAGCCCTCACCATGAGCCACGGCTCATGCGCTGGCTCCAACGAATCTACCGGCCCGTCCTCGAATGGGCGCTGGCCCACGCGCGTGTCACCCTGACCGCCGCCGCGCTCCTCATCGTGGGGGCCACCGTCGCCGCCACGCGCCTCGGCAGCGAGTTCGTCCCCCGCCTGTCCGAAGGCACGCTCGTCATCAACACCGTGCGCCTGGCGGAGGTCTCCCTCTCCGAATCCATCCGCTATGGCAGCCAGATAGAGCGGGTGCTGCTGTCCCGGTTCCCAGACGAGGTGCGACGCGTCTGGACCCGGACCGGCACCGCGGAGGTGGCCACGGACCCCATGGGCGTCGAGCTCTCCGACGTCTTCATCACCCTCAAGCCTCGGGCGCAGTGGAAGCGGGCCACCACCCAGGAGGAGCTGGTGAACGAGATGAAGGCCGAACTGGCAGACCTCCCAGGCATGCGCATGGCCTTCCTCCAGCCCATCGAGATGCGCGTCAACGAGATGATCGCGGGTGTGCGAAGCGACGTCGGCATCAAGCTCTTCGGGGATGACCTCGACGTGCTCAAGGCCAAGGCCCGTGAGCTGGAGACCCTGGTGAAGGCCATTCCCGGTGCCGCCGATGTCACCGTGGAGCAGGTGACGGGCCAGCCCGTGCTGGAAGTCACGGTGGACCGGGCGGCGGTGGCCCGTTACGGGATTCCGGCCCGCTCCGTCCTCGACGTCGTGGAAGCCGTGGGCACGCGCATCGTCGGGGAGGTGCGCGAAGGCGAGCGCCGCTTCGACCTGGCCGTGCGCCTCTCCGAGGAGTACCGCGAGGAGCCCACGAAGCTCGCCACCATCCCCGTGGCCGCACCCGGCGGCGAGCGCGTTCCCCTGGGACGACTGACGACCATGAAGGAGACGTCCGGCCCCACCACCATCCAGCGCGAGTGGGGCAAGCGGCGGCTGGTGGTCCAGGCCAACGTGCGAGAACGCGACCTCGGCGGCTTCGTCGCGGAGGTCCGCCGAACACTCGATGAGAAGCTGGAGCTGCCCGCAGGCTACTACATCCGCTACGGCGGCCAGTTCGAACACCTCGAACGCGCACAGACGCGCCTGCTCATCGTGGTGCCGGTCGCGCTGGCGCTCATCTTCCTGCTGCTCTACCTCACCTATCAGCGCGTCCTGGACGCCGTGCGCATCTTCGCGGGCGTCCCCTTCGCGCTCGTGGGCGGCGTGCTCGCGCTTCTGCTGCGGGGCCTGCCCTTCTCCATCTCCGCCGCCGTGGGCTTCATCGCGCTGTCCGGTGTGTCGGTCCTGGGGGACATGGTGCTCGTCTCACGGGTCCGCGCCTTGTTGGAGCAAGGCCAGGCCCTGGGCGAAGCCATTCGCCATGCGGCCGTGTCCCGGCTGCGGCCCGTGCTGATGACCGCCGCGGTGGCCGCCATCGGCTTCGTGCCCATGGCGCTCAACACCGGCGTCGGCGCGGAGGTCCAGCGGCCCCTGGCCACGGTCGTCATTGGAGGCGTCCTGTCGTCCACCCTGCTCACCCTCGTGGTGCTCCCAGTCCTCTACTCGGTCTTCGACGCCGGGAAGGACGCGCCCATGACGAGGGCTCCGTGATGCGCAATGGCCTGTTTTCCGGACTCGCCTTACCCTGAGGGCATGTGCCGGAACATCAAGCCCCTGTTCAACTTCGCGCCTCCCGCCACCGATGCCGACATCCGCGCGGCGGCGCTTCAATTCGTCCGGAAGATTGCCGGGACGCGGACGCCGTCGAAGCAGAACACCGACGCCTTCGAGGTCGCCGTCGAGGAAATTTTCCAGAGCTCGAAGCGCATGCTTGACGGGCTCGTGGCCACCACGCCGCCCAAGGACAGGGCCCGCTTCGAGGCCATGAAGCGCCTGCGCGACAAGAAGGCGGAGCCCCGCTGACGGAGGTGACTCGCCGTCCCCCGGGGCCGTGCTTACCCTTCCGCGCAGCAGCCTCCTGAAGACGGGGTGGATGTGACGCGGAAGGCCAGAACCACGAAGCCACGGCAGCGGATGTCAGCGGGGAAACGCTCCGACACGGCCCTGCTCATCATCGACGTCATCAACGACCTGGACTTCCCCGGCGGGGAGAAGGTCCTCCCGTGGGCCATGCGCATGGTGGAGCGCCTGGGCCCCTTCGCGGACAGGATGCGCCGGGCCGGCGTCCCCGTCATCTACGTCAACGACAACTTCGGGTACTGGCGCAGCAACTTCCGCGACACCTACGCCCATTGCACCCGCAAAGGGAGCCGGGGCCGGAACATCGCCCGAGCCCTCAAGCCGCAGCCGGATGACTACTTCATCCTCAAGCCCAAGCACTCGGCCTTCTTCGCAACTTCCCTGGTGCCCTTGCTGGAGCATCTGGGCACCCGGAAGCTCATCCTCGCGGGGCTGGCCACCAACCTGTGCATCTTCTTCAGCGCCCATGACGCGCACATGCACGAATACCAGCTCACGGTGCTGAGCGACTGCTGCGCGGCGGAGAGTGACAACGACCATGACCTGGCGCTCTCCCAACTCCAGCGCTTTCTCCATGTGCGCGTCTGCCGGAGCGATGAGGTGCATCTGAGCGCGAAGCGGCGCCGCGTCTCAGCGAAGCGCCCCCACGCCACGAAACACGCGTCACGGAAGAAGGCCGCTCCGTCCGCGTCGTAGCGGTCGAAGAAGCTCCAGCGGCGCCGTCAGACGTCGTAGGCGCGGACGACCTGGGAGACGCGTTCGGAGAGCATTCTCAGGGACATGGCGGAGTCACTGGTCGTGGAGATGCGGGACACGGTGTCCGTCATCAGGGTGTTCAGCTCGTTGACCGCGGTGAAGATCTGCTCGATGCCCGTGGCCTGCTGGCTGACCGTCCGCGCGATCTGCCGCGCCGCCGCGGTGCTGTCCTCGACGATGGCGGTGAGCTCCTTCAGCGTCTCGCCGGACGTGCGGACCTGCGCAAGCCCCGCCTCCATGCGCTCGGTGCCTTCGACGGTGATCTCCACCGTGCCGATGATGGCCTGATTGATGTCCTGGAGGATGCGCCGCACCTGGTTGGTGGCGCGGATGGACTGGTCCGCCAGCGCGCGAATCTCCTTCGCCACCACGACGAAGCCCTTCCCGTGCTCCCCGGAGCGCGCCGCTTCGATGGCGGCGTTGACAGCCAGCAGGTGGGACTGGTCCGCCAGATCCTTCACCGTCTCGGTAATGCCGCTGATCTGCCTGGTCCGCTCGCCCAGGGAGGTGATGCGCGCGGCGATCTCCGCCACCTGATTGCGCACTTCCTCCATGCCGTCGATGCTCGCCGAGACGGCCTCTTCGCCGGTGCGGCTCAGTTGCTCGGCGCGCTCGGCCACCTGGATGACGGACTCCGCGGAGCCCGACGCCAGCATCGCCGTCTGGCGAATCTCCTGCGCCGTCACCTGCGTCTCCTGGAGCGCGGCCGCGTGGCGCGTCACCATCTCATTCTGCTGATCCGCCGACTCCGTCAGCCCCGACACCGAGTCACTCAGCAGCTCCGTGGAGGACTGGAGCTGATGCAGCAGCTCCTTCAGCTTGCCCACCAGCATGCCCACGGCCCGCGCGAGCTGCCCCACCTCGTCATCCGAGTCGATGCGAATGGTCTGCCGCAGGTCGCCGCGCTCTGCGATATGGCGAACCGCGGAGGAGAGCTGGTTCAGGGGCGACACGATGGCGCGGCCGACCAGGAAGGCCGCCGCGGTGAAGACGAGCAGCGCGACCAGCACGGTGATGCCCACGTTCGCCAGCGCCCCCTCCACGAGCCCCCGCGCATGGGTGCGGTCGAAGCCCACGTGGACCCAGCCGGCGTCACCTGGTACCGGCGCCACCAGGTCCTGCAACTCCGTATCCCCATCCCGCAGGACGAGCCCTCCCTCGGAGGACCTCAACTGCTCGCGGGCATCCCGTAGCATCTGGGCCTTCTCACCGGCCACGCCCACCAACGTCCCACCCGCGTCGAACGCGGCGACGTAGGCCGCCCCACCATGCCGAGCCACGGCCTCCAGCGTCTGCTGGACCTCGTCGTGCGCGCTCCGCTTCATGCCGTCCGCCACCGCGGCGGCGAGCACCGCAGGCAGCGCGCCGCTCAGCTCCCGCCCCTGCGCCTCGAAGGCTTCCTGGAGCCGAGGCACGGTGTAGCCCTGGGTGAGAAGGACGAACAGGAGCGCCACGATGATGGGCGCCAGGGTGATTTTATGGGTGAGTGAGAGTCGCATCCGGCCGTGCCCGATTCGGGCTCAAAACGGGAAATGATGCTCCATCTGACAATCCAGACGCGTCGCATTGTGGGCGCCAGCGTGCGGGGGTGCAATCCCTCGGGAACCCCTTACTCCGCGGACACCGGCGACTGCTTTCCCAGCGCAAATTCACGCCGGGCATGGACTTCACCCACCACAGCTCGGCATTGAAACCAGAGTCAGAACGTGGCCCCGAACCGCAAGAGGTCCAGGTTCAGGTCCACGACGAACTTGTCTTTCCAGCCACGTGCCGGCTCCCGAGCAAAGAGCCATCCCGGGTCGACCCGCCTGCGCTGCTGGTTCCAGCTATAGCCCACGCCCACGCCGATCACCGGAGCCAGGAAAGAACGCGAGCCGCGGGACGTCTTCCGGTACCCCACGTCGAACCCGAGGGAGACCTGTCCGCCCGTCTCCATCCTCGTGCCCTCCGCCGTGACTGGGATTTCCGTCCCACGCACGGTCTGATGCGTCACCATGCCACTCAGCTTGGGCTGGATGAAGAAGCCATCGCCCCGCTCGCCCGGCCAGGGCGTCCACGCCAGGCCCACCGTGGCCCGAAGGGCTTGCAGGGTGCCGCAACGGGGCACGGCGTCTCCGTGGATGTTGGTGCACCGCTTGCGCGCCAGCATGGGCCGGAGTTCGAAAACGCCATCCGTTGTCTCCGTCAAAGGCACGTTCATGCCCACTGGCAGCGCGACATTGAGGCCCACGCCCAGGATGGGCCCCACCAGAAGCAGGCTCCAATCCATGACGGAGGCCGTCCAGATGGCCAGCCCGGCACGCTCCGCTCGAGGGGCCTGCGGCACCGACGCGGCCTCCACGCCTTGAGCCTTCCCGGTGCCTGCGAACAGAAGCACCGCTACGAGTACCGTTCGAATCATGCCCGGCCGCACTGCACGTCCCATACCCAACGACAGACATCTCAGTGCATCGCCGGGAGACCTTGGATACAGGCCGAAGCACGACAAAGCAGTCATACGCGACCGCCGAATGTTCAGGACGTGGTTGTCAGGGTGCCGACTGACTCCGGGTGACGTCAGGGCCTCGGCGATACATCAAGGCGCGTCGCCAACGACCGCAGCGGCCTGCACCGTGCTCCACCACGCCGTGTCCGCGCGCTCCCGCGTCGGCTCCACGGGGCGTCCCAGGACGGGCGTGAGCAGACTCACGCCCCGCTCGCGCGCCCCGGCCGCCAGCTCGTTCGCGGGCGCATCCCAGGCGTGCAGCGCCAGGTTGAACGTCCCCCAGTGAATGGGCAGCAAGGTGCGCCCCCGCACCATTTCATGCGCCTTCAGCGCCTGCTCCGGCCCCAGGTGGATGCTTCCCCAAGAGGGATGGAAGGCCCCCACCTCGAACATGGTGACGTCGAACGGACCGAAGCGGCGCCCCACCTCCGCGAACTCCTCCGTCAGCCCCGTGTCCCCGCTGAAGAAGACCCGATGCTGCGAGCCCAGCAGCGTCCACGACGTCCAGGACGTGCTGTTGCGGTCCGTCAGGCCCCGGCCGGAGAAGTGCTGCGCGGGCGTAGCCACCATGCGCAGGCGGCCCTCCCCCTCCCCCAGTGACACCTCCTGCCACCAGTCCAGCTCCACCACGCGCTCCGCCGGAACGCCCCACTTCTCCAGGTGCGCCCCCACGCCCAGCGGCGCGTAGAACTTCACCTGACGCGGCACCAGCGCCCGGATGGTGGGCATGTCCAGGTGGTCGTAGTGGTCGTGAGACAGCAGCACCGCGTCCACGTCCGGCAGCGCGTCCAGCGGAAGCGGAGGCGGATGGAACCGCTTGGGTCCAGCAATGGTGGACGGCGACGCGCGCTCGCCCCAGATGGGGTCTGTGAGGATGCGGAAGCCGTCAATCTCCACCAGCAGCGTGGAGTGGCCCAGCCACGTCACGCGCAGGCCGCTCTCCGGCGGCTTCGCCAGCGCCGCGGCCACATCCCGTTCCATGGGCAGCGCGGACGGCGGCGTACGCTGCTGGGTGCCGAAGAGCATCTCCTTCAACGTGCCCCAGTCCGGCCCATTCTGCGGCAGCCTGGCACCGGCGGTGTTGATGAAGATGCCAGCCTGATAGCGCGACGATGCCTTCATCCGCTCCAGGCGCGCCCCATCCGCCCGTGCGCCGAAAGACTGGAGGCCGTCCGTCGTCGTCCACGTGAGGAGGGCACCCACGCCCGCGCCCAGCCCCATCACGCCCAGGGCATACCGCCACAGGCCCCGCCGCTTCGGACGACCTCCACCCAGGAACGCATCGCGCATGACCCCCACGTGTAGCGCCGCCTTCAAGGCAGCGCCTGGGAAATCAGCACCGAAAGGCCACCTACCGGCCGCTGGTGACCTTCAAGCCCACGATGGAGGTGAGGAGCAGCACCAGGAAGAAGACGCGCGCGGGCGTGGCCGGCTCATTGAAGAGCACGATGCCCATGATGGCCGCGCCCACGGCGCCAATGCCGACCCAAACACCATAGGCCGTGCCAATGGGCAGGTTCTTCGTGGCGATCCCCAGAAGCACCATGCTGGCGACGATGGCGCCGCCCGTGAGGACGCTTGGTACCAGCCGGGTGAAGCCCTCGGTGTACTTGAGACCGATGGCCCAACCGACCTCGAGCAACCCCGCGATGACGAGTAGAATCCAGGACATGACGTACGACTCCCGTTGTCGCGTCGTCTTGTCCTGACCGGGTACGGCGCGCCTCGTCCGGGCCAGACACCCTCACGATGAGGCCGCTGGCGCCCCCCTCTATAAAGCCACGCGATTCCCGTTTCAACCCGGCCGGACAACGCCACGGCACCAAGTGGGGTGTCCGGCGGTGGGACACAGGCACGCTTGGGAGGGCTCGCGGAGACGCCTTGCCGGCTCGCCTTGAACCCGTCTGTCCGCGGCCCCAGCTTCCTGGCGGAACAACCCCGTCTGTTGGAGGCGCTCGAAATGAAACGAATCCAGGCACTGGTCGTCGCGGGCGCGTTGTGCGGAGGCACGGCGCTGGCCAAGGACAAGCCCGACATGCGCGGGCTCACCGTCACCGTGGGCGGCGGCGTGGAGGGCTACAGCGGTGGGCTGGCCCCCCGAATCGATCCGGGCGCGGCGTACGGCGCCACGGCCACGCTCAAACCGTCCACCGTGCTGGGCATCGAGCTGGGCTACACCGGCGCCATCAACAAGCTCGACCGGCGCGGCCTGGAGGACCTGGCGCGCAACCCGGACATCGTCCGCAACGGAGGTCAGGCCGTGGCCACCATCGGCCTGACGGCGAGCCCCGTGCAGCCGTACCTCCTCGGCGGCCTCGGCATGAACTGGTACAACGTCCGCCGCGGCGCGGAAGCGCTGGGCTACCGCGACGACACCGCTGGCGCCGTGCCGCTGGGCGCGGGGCTGCGCTTCTACACCGGCTCCTTCACCGCGGACCTGCGGGCCAACTACAACCTCCTCTTCAACCAGGAGCTCGTCCCCACGCTGCCGCCCGCGGAGAACCAACCCGTGACAGACGTCACGTTCGCGGGAGGCTCCAGCTACAACGCCACGCTGAACGTGGGCGCCACGTTCTGAGCGCATCGGCATGACCGGGCCCGGAGCCCTCCTGGCCCGCGTCACCGCAAGCCATCGTGGATGAACTTGAGGACGGAGATGAACTGCCGGTCCATCACCAGCAACATGATCAGCGGCGCCAGCGCCGCCCCCACCACGGCCAGCAGGGCCATCTTGTCCCAGAGCAACAGGCGCATCCTCCGCGCCAGCGTGAAGGCCGTGCCGATGTCCGCCAGCGAGGACATCTCCGGCGCGCCCAGCAGCTCCGGCTCCGGTCCGCCCCGGAACCACTTGTGTTCGAACTGCCGCGAGTGCTTGGCCGCGACCTTCGAGAAGTCCTCGTCACCGATCCGCTTCGCCCGCACGAGCTGGGGCACGAAGAAGCCCATCGGCGCGAACACCAGCACCACCGCGCCGGCCGCGATGACCACCAGCGGAATCACGTAGGCCGCGGGGTTGGCCGACAGGTCCTTGGGCTCCACCCGGGACGTGTATGCCGCCACCACCACGGCCAGGGAGAACACCACGGGCGAAAAGCTGGCCTGGCAGACAGGCAGGAACCCGAGCCCGCCCATCATGTCCGGATGTGTCGGTACCAGGGTCAACGGCAGACGTGACACACGCAGCAGGAAGGCGCTCCACATGACGCCACGCCAGATCCACCGGAGCGCCAGGAAACGGAACAGGGGTTGGCTCACGGCGAGATTCCACCACCCCGCCATGGAGAACCCGTCGCCGTTGAGGGTCCACGACCGGGTGGCGTCGGCCGGGGTGATGAACGTGAGGGCATACGCCACGATGAGCAGCAGCGCCTCCACGACATAGCTGTCCCGCCACCGCATGGCGCGCCGGGCATCCGCTTCGAACGTCTGGAGGCCGTCCGTCGCCACCAGGTTCGAATTGAGGAACTGGCGGACCGCGAAAGCCAGGCGGCCGTCGATGTAGGGCTCCGCGGCGAGGAGCACGGGCAGCGCCACCAGCAACTGCGCATGGACCTGGAGTTCCATGAACAGGGAGCCCACGGTCGGCCCACCCGAAGGCAGCGAGAAGAGCAGCAGGGGCAACCAGCCGATCGCTGAGAAGGCCAGCGCCCGTAACACGGGGTCATAACGCTTGCGCGGCCCCCGCCGGAGCCGGCGCTCGGTCTCGAAGAGCGGCCCGCCCTTCACCAGGGAGAATTCGGCAATCGTCGAGTGCGGGTCCATGAGGGCGCCGTCTCCACGGTGGGGCTGCGTCCAGGACGCCACAAGCGCCCCCAGGCCGGGCGACGACCGGCAGGCGCAGGCGCGGACACGAGGCCTACCCCTGAGGGCCGGATTGTTCCGTGCCGCGTGGCCCCCCACGTTTGCTGCCGGGGCACGGCGCGCCCCTCCGTTCTCGCAGGGAAGGAGGCACGCACATGAGCATCGACGTCATCGACGAAGTCCCGGCCCAGGGCGGCCGGCCCCTCGAGGACGGCGCGGGGCAGGAAGCCCGCTCGCTGCCGGGCATGGTCTACATCCCCGGTGGGACGTTCTGGATGGGCTCGGACCATCACTATCCGGAGGAGCGGCCGACGCACCAGGTGACGGTGACGGACTTCTGGATGGACAGCCAGCTGGTGACGAACGCGGACTTCGCGCGCTTCGTGGAAGCCACCGGCTACGTCACCGTGGCCGAGCGCCCCTTGAACCCCGACGACTTTCCCGGCGCGAATCCAGCGCTGCTCGTCCCGGGCTCGCTCGTCTTCAAGAAGACGCTCGCTCGCGTGGACCTGCGCGACCTGACGCAGTGGTGGTTCTATACGGCGGGCGCCTGCTGGAAGCACCCCGAAGGCTCGGGCAGCACCTGGCAGGGGCGCGAACAATACCCGGTGGTGCACGTCTGCTTCGAGGACGCGCTCGCCTATGCGAACTGGGCGGGCAAGACGCTGCCCACCGAGGCGGAATGGGAGTACGCCGCGCGCGGAGGCCTGGACCGGAAGGTCTACGTCTGGGGCGACGAGTTCGCGCCGGGTGGCAAGCTGATGGCCAACACCTGGCAGGGTGAGTTCCCCTGGCAGAACCTGAACACGGATGGCTTCGAGGGCACGTCCCCGGTGGGCAGCTTCCCACCGAACGCCTACGGCCTCTTCGACATGGCCGGCAACGTGTGGGAGTGGACCTCGGACTGGTACCAGGAGCGGCACGAGGGGAACGGCGGAAAGCCCTGCTGCATCCCCGTCAATCCGCGGGGACCGGCCACGTCGGCTCGCAGCCTGGACCCGTGCCTGCCGAAGGTGAAGATTCCCCGGCGCGTCCTCAAGGGCGGCAGCCACCTGTGCGCGCCGAACTACTGCCTGCGCTACCGCCCGGCTGCGCGCTCGCCGCAGGCCGTGGACAGCGGCACGTCGCACATCGGGTTCCGCTGCGTCGTCCGCCCCTGAGCCGCCTGGAGTTCCAGCGCAAGCTTCCCGAAGCTGGCATTTCCAAAAGAAGGGCTTGCGACGTTGTCGCGGCGCTTCCACTCGCCGCGACTCCATCCCTATCGTGTCGCCCGCCTCCAACGACACAGGGACCCATGAAGCAGAAAATCACAGGCTTCCACCTCGACCGGGAAGACCACTGGGTGGCTGACCTCGAGTGTGGCCACCGGCAGCACATGCGCCATGACCCGCCCTGGATGGTACGCCCCTGGGTCCTCACCGAGGACGGGAGGCGCAGCCGCCTCGGTGTCGAGCTCGATTGCAAGCGTTGTGACGAAGCAGGGCACGCGGTCGCCGAGGCGGTTCGCGAAGCGCTGCGGACGGTGGCCCTGCGGGCCCATGAAGACGGCGGCCTGAGCGGGCTCTGCGCCGAGGGCCGATGGGAGCTTGCCCTGGACGCGCTCGGTGCGGCCGACCTGCGCCCAGTCATCCAGCGCGCGCTCGCTCCTGAGCGCGGGGCGGGAGCCCTCGTGAGTGCCCGGATGATTCTCCGTCCCCTCCTCCCTGACGACGCCAGCGCCATTCAGCGCCTGGCGGGTGACCGCGAGGTGGCGGCGAATGCGGCGGGAATCCCACATCCGTTCGAGGACGGCATGGCGGAAGCCTGGATTGCCTCGCTGGATGCACATTCCCATGTCTTCGCGCTCGGCCATTCCGAGTCTGGCGAGTTCATGGGCCTGGCCGGGCTGGTGGAGGCCGACGAGGAGCGCCCTCGCACGGCCGAACTCTCATACTGGCTCGGCCGCGCGTACTGGGGACAGGGCTTTGGGACGGAGGCAGCCCAGACCCTGGTCCGCTACGGCTTCGAGACGCTCGGGCTGGAATCCCTCCATGCCAGTTGTTTCTCCCGCAACCCCGGCTCCCGGCGTGTGCTGGAGAAGGCCGGCTTTCGCCACGCGGGCCACCAGGCGCGCGCGCTCCGCCATCTGGGGCAGGACGAGGACCTCGATCGCTTCATCCAGGAGCGGAGCCGCTCGTGCCCGTGAGCGGACTGCCCCCCGTGTACCCCGCCCGCGCTCAATCCGCCGCCGCGTCCAACTCCTCGACGACGCGGCGGACCTGACTCGCGCGTCCCTTCTCGGTACGCGCTGTCATCACCTTGAGGATGAGTCCGTACCGCCGCGTCTTGCCAAGCGCCTCGAACGCCCGCGCGGCACGCGGGCTCGCGGACAGCGCCACGGTCAGGTCCTCCGGCACCGTGGCATTCTTCTGGGACGCGTAGGCCGCGGCCCAGCGTCCATCGGCCTTGGCTGCCTCGACCTCGGCGAGGCCCGAGGGCCGCATCCTGCCCGCGCGTAGCAGCGCCTCGACCTTCCTCACATTCACACAGGACCAGCGGCTGCGCGGCCGGCGCGGGACGTACTTCTGCAGATAGAAGCGCGCATCGAGCGACCTCCGTTGCCCCGAAATCCATCCAAAGCAGAGCCCCACGTCGACCGCCTCGTCATCGGTGAGCGACGGGATGCCCGTCCCCTTCTTCGCGAGCTTCAACCAGACGCCAGAAGGAGCATCGGCATGCGTCTGGAGCCAGGCCTCGAACTCCGCCGCCCCCCGGAACGCAATCACCGGCGCATCCATCGCCGCGCCCCCACGCACCTCCCGCCTAACGCTGGCCACGGGCACCTCCCAGGACGTCCAGGTAGTGACGGTTGAACATGATGCCCAGCACGTTCCCGAAGGGGTCGATGACGGACGCTGTGACGAAGCCCGGGCCACGCTCGGTGACGCCTTCGAGGAGCTGGGCCCCCAGTGAGCGCAACCGTTCGAGCGTGGCGGCGATGTCGTCGACGTGCCAGTAGGCGACCGTACCGCCCCGGGTCGTGGTGAGTCCCGGCGGAGCAAATCGCCGGTCGATGATGCCCAGCTCATGCTGGTAATCGCCGATGCGGAACTCGACATACCCGGGACCGCGTCCGGCGGCCTCGCTGCTGAAGTAAGGCTCCACGCCGAGCAGATCCGCGTACCAGCGCGTCGCCGCCCGAAGGTCATCCGCCCAGAGGTTGAAGGTGCACAATCCGCGCAAGGTGCTCATGGGGCTCTCTCGTATCCTGGCCGCGCCCGCTCGCGACCCCATGACCATGGCCCCAGAACGTGACAGAATGAGTCACGTTTGAAGCGCGAGCCCGTCACCGACCGCCTGGACCGAGTCCTGGGCCTCCTCGCCTCCCGGCCGTCCTGGACGGCCCCGGAGCTGGCGGAGGAGCTCGGCGTCTGTGTGCGTACCGTTCGACGGGACTTGTCCCGGCTTTCCGCCCGCGGGGTCCCCATCGAGTCGGACGCAGGCCGAGGCGGCGGCATCCGGGTACCGCCCCGGACGGGGCTCGGGCGCGTGCAGCTCAGCGCCCAGGAGCTGCTCGACCTCCTGCTCGCCCTGGCGCTCGCCGAGCGACTCGAGTCCCCGCTTCTGCTCTCGACACTCAAGAGCCTGCGTCAAAAGCTCGCCGCCTCGTTCCCACCGGAGGAGCGCGCACGCGTCGGCAAGCTGCGCCGTCGCATCCTGGTCGGCCCCACTTCACGGAACGTCACCGCGACCTGGAAGCCTCCCCGAGCGGCGGTGCTACGTCCCCTCCAGGAGTCCTTCTTCGAGCAGCGCGCCCTGGAGCTGGCGTACCGCTCGAACGACGTGCGCACGGTGCGCATCGTGGAGCCGCACTACCTGCTGCTGAGCTGGCCCGCGTGGTACCTGCTCGTCTGGGACCACCTGCGCGGAGCGGTGCGCATGCTCCGCGTCGACCGCATCGAATCCGCGAGCGTCCAGGCTGCGACGTTCCAGATGCGGGACTCGGAGTCGATGCTCGCCACCCTCGGCGACATCTTCGCGGCGCTCTGATGCCCCCTGTGTCAGGAAGGTTGCCGCTTCTGCTGACCGGCCGGGCCGTGTTGTCGCCTCCCGAGACGGAGAGGCCGAGCGTGTGCCGCGATCAGCTCGCCGACAACGCGTTGCGGAGCTTCGGCACGACTCCTTGAGGCTTGAGTCGCGTCTCAGCATCGACGCGCCTCGCGCTGAGCGTCGCCAGTGCTCCGGGCTGAAACGGGTCCTTCCCGCTCGTCATCAACTCCCACACCGCACCCTCGTCAATTCCACCGTCCTCATCCAGCGCCTCGGCGACGAAGAAATCTGCGGCCACGTCATCGTCGGTGAAGTGTCGAGGCAGGCCCCAGCCCTGGCTCGCGAACACCACCGCATCGAGATGCTGAGCGTTCACTCCGGTGTTGCCGTCGAGCATCAATACGCGCGCCTTCAGACGGATGGTGTGGAGTTCGGCCGCCTCGTCACCGTGATCCCCGAAGCAGCCGCCCGCAAGCTCGACCGACTTCGTCACGTAGCAACACGCGCTTCCGCTGAAGCGCAGGTTCTTCGCATGCACGCTGCCGAGCACCACGAACAAACTGATGTCGTAAGGCTGGGTCGACAGGTCGATGTCACTCGCGACCTCGAGATCTCCATCGACAACGAGAATCCACGGAGACGCAGGGGCGATCGTGTCGGCACGCACGAGCCCCGTCGCCAGATGGATCTCGACAGCGGGCTGATTCTGCTGCTGGGCGCGTTCCTGAATCCGCTCGAAGTGCTCGACGAACCAGCCGAAGGTCTCCGCTTCGTTCGCGGCCTCGAAGCGGACCTTGATTTCGTCGAGCTGGACAACCCGCGTTGCGAAAGAATGGAACATCCCCCCTTCATACCAGCCGCAGCGCATCTGCGCTTCCCCAACCTGGTCGCTGCAACATGGAGGCGTCAATGCATCGCGGCATGCGGCAATGACTCGCGGACCTACGTCTCGCGTCATTGTCCACGCCAGAAACAGACAGCAAAATGCCGCCGCTGCTCTGTCTCGTCGTGCCATCCCCCAAGGAAAAGTCCGAATGACATCCTCGAAGCCACGGCCCAACTGGGTCGCGAGGCAGCCACGCGCCCACGCGCTGGCGCTGCTCGCGGCCGTCTTGCTCGCGCTGCCCACCGCCGCGCGCGCCCAGCCGACGTACACGCTCTTCGCCCCTACCTCCACCCCGGCCGTTCCCTCTGTCACCAATGACTTCGCCCCGGTGGAGTTGGGCGTGAAGTTCCAGTCCGACATCGAGGGAGACATCCTCGGCATCCGCTTCTACAAGGGCCCCGCCAACACCGGCACTCACGTGGGAAGTCTCTGGAGCGCCGCTGGCGCGCGCCTCGCCTTCGCCACCTTCACGTCCGAGACGGCCACCGGCTGGCAGGAGGTGATGTTCTCCACGCCCGTGCGCATCAGCGCCAACACCACCTACGTCGCCTCGTACCACGCGCCTGGCGGCGCCTACGGCTTCACCAGCGCGGGGCTGGCCTCGACCGTGGACGCCCCACCCCTCCACGCGCTCGCGGGTGCCACCAGCGGCGGCAACGGCGTCTTCACCTACGGCGCCGCGGGCTCCTTCCCCAGCAGCAGCTTCGGCGACTCCAACTACTGGGTGGACGTCGTCTTCCGCCCGGCGGAGCCCGTCACCCTGTGGCCTGTCACCGCCACGCCCGCCGTCGCCTCCGTCACCAATGACTCCGACCCCGTGGAGCTGGGTGTGAAGTTCAAGACGAACGTGAGCGGCAACGTGCTAGGCATGCGCTTCTACAAGGGCGCCGCCAACACCGGCACCCACGTGGGAAGCCTCTGGAGCGCCAACGGGCAGCGCCTGGCCTTCGCCACCTTCACCTCCGAGACGGCCACCGGCTGGCAGGAGGTGACGTTCTCCACCCCTGTCCCAATCGCCGCCAACACCACCTACGTCGCCTCGTACCACGCCCCCGTTGGCGCATACGCCTTCGACAACGGTGGCCTCGCCAGCGGCCAGGACACCCCGCCCCTCTTCGCGCTGCCCGGCAGCACCAGTGGCGGCAACGGCGTCTTCACCTACGGCGCCGCGGGCTCCTTCCCCAGCAACAGCTTCGGCAACTCCAATTACTGGGTGGACGTCGTCTTCCAGGCCACCGGCGCACCGCCCCCGACACAGCCCCCGGACAACACCTTCCGCATCTTCGCCCCCACCGCCACGCCCGGCACCGCCACCGCCGCTGACACCGCCGCCATCGAAGTGGGCGTGAAGTTCCGCTCGGACGTGGACGGACAGGTGACGGGCGTGCGCTTCTACAAGGGCAGCGGCAACACCGGCGCCCACGTGGGCAATCTGTGGAGCGCCACGGGCCAGCCGCTCGCCTCCGCCACCTTCACCAACGAGACGGCCGTCGGCTGGCAGGAGGTGACGTTCTCCTCTCCCATCGCCATCACCGCCGGCACCACCTACGTGGCGTCGTACTTCGCGCCGCTCGGCGGCTACGCGTTCGACAACAATGGCCTGGCCACCGGAGTGGATGCCCCTCCGCTGCACGCCCTGCCCGGCGCCACCACCCCAGGCGGCAACGGCGTCTTCGCCTATGCCTCCACCTCCACGTTCCCCAACGGCAGCCACCAGAACTCCAATTACTGGGTGGACGTCGTCTTCGAGCCCTACGGACCGCCGCCCCGTCCGGGCGTCCACGGCGCGGGGCCCGTGCTGGTGGCCACTGCTCCCGGCAACCCCTTCACCGACTACCTGCGCGAAATCCTGGAGGCCGAGGGCATCGCCGCCTTCGCCACCACCGATGCCGGCAACCTGGGCGTCTCCGTCTCCCTCGATGACTACAAGGTGCTGGTGCTCGGCGAGCAGACGTTGAGCGCGGCCCAGGTGACGCTCATCACCCACTGGGTCACCGCTGGCGGCAGCCTCATCGCCCTGCGGCCCGCGGCGAACCTCCAGTCACTGCTCGGACTCAATGCCTCTCAGGGCACGCAGGCCAATGGCTACATCCTGGTCAACGACACCCAGGCCCCGGGCACGGGCATCACCACGGAGACGATGCAGTACCACGGGCTCGCGGACAAGCGCACCGTCGTCACTGGCACGCGCACCGTCGCCACGCTCTACTCGGACGCCACCACCGCGACGACGTTCACCGCCGTCAGCCAGCGCGCCGTGGGCAGCGGCACCGCCACCGCCTTCATGTATGACCTGGCGAAGTCCGTCATCTACACGCGACAGGGCAACCCGGCCTGGCAGGGACAGAACCGCGACGGTTCTTCCATCGGCCCGGGCGCGCGCGCCAACGACATGTTCTATGGCAACGCGTCCTTCGACCCGCAGCCAGACTGGGTGAACCTGGCCAAGGTCCAGATTCCCCAGGCGGACGAACAGCAGCGCCTGCTCGCCAACGTGCTGCACCAGACGAGCACCACGCCGCTGCCGCGCCTCTGGTACTTCCCCAGCGCCAAGAAGGCCGTCGTGGTGATGACGGGCGACGGACACCCGGGTGGCGCCACCATCCAGCGCTGGAACCAGTACCTCGCGGACAGCCCCACCGGATGCAGCGTGGATGACTGGGAGTGCATCCGAGGCACCGTCTACGATTACGTGGGCGGACTGAGCGCCACCCAGGCCAACACCTACGTGGCCCAGGGCTTCGAGTACGCCCTGCACATCAACACCGGCTGCGCGGACTACACGGCCAACACGCTGGACCCGAACTTCTTCACCCCGCAGCTCGCCAGCTTCGCGTCCGCCTTCCCCGCCGTCCCCGCGCCCGTCACCAACCGCACGCACTGCATCGCGTTCAGCGACTGGTCCACCCAGCCCAAGGTGTCGCGCCTGCACGGCATCCGCCTGGACACCAACTACTACTACTGGCCCGACTACTGGGTGCAGGACCGCCCGGGCATGTTCACTGGCTCCGGCCTGGCCATGCGCTTCGCGGACCTGGACGGCACTCCGCTGGACGTCTACCAGCTCGCCACGCAGATGACGGACGAGTCCGGCCAGTCCTACCCGCTGCACATCGACACGTTGCTGGACAACGCGCTGGGCCCCAAGGGCTACTACGGCGCCTTCAACGCCAACATGCACGTCGACTCGCAGCCGTCGGCCGGCTCCTCCGGATCGGCCGCCATCATCGCGTCCGCCAAGCGTGACGGCGTGCCGGTCATCACCGCGAAGCAGTTGTTGGAGTGGCTCGATGCCCGCGAGGCTACCCAGGTGTCCACCGTGGCATTCACCGGCACGGTGCTCACCTTCAACCTCACGAGCCCCGCGCGAAACCTGTCCCTCATGGTGCCCACCCGCACCACGACGGGCCGCACGCTGCTGTCCGTCACCCGCGCAGGCTCCGCTGTGACGACGGTGACGCGCACCATCAAGGGCGTGGACTTCGCCTTCATCGACGGCGCGCTGGCCGGCACCTACACCGCCACCTACAACTGAATCACTCGCGCCTCCCAAGGCGCGTCATCCTCCGGGGCCCGACGCGGTGCATTCGCGTCGGGCCCGTTTCATTTCACCACCGATGACACCTGAGAGGTCCTGCCTGTGACGTGTTGCGACGACAGGTCCGGCCGCTACCCCTTGTGCGGAAGGAGCTTGTCCACCATGCCCTTGAGGGATTGCCTGATGACGCCCGCCGTGTCCTCGTCCCCTTCCAGGAGCGCCTCTGCGAAGTTCCGGGCCTGCTCGAAGGTGATGTGCGGCGGCAGCGGCGGTACGTCGGGGTCCGTGTAGGCTTCCAGCAGCACGGGCCTGTTCGCGGAGAGCGCCTCGTCCCAGGCGCGAGCAATCTGCTCGGGGCGGTCCACACGCACGCCGCGCAGGCCCAGCGACTCCGCGTAGCGCGCGTAGGGGAAGTCCGGCAGCGTCTGCGTGGCCGGCGTCTTCGGGTCACCGGCCATGACACGCTGCTCCCACGTCACCTGGTTGAGGTCGCGGTTGTTGAGCACCAGGACGATGAAGCGCGGGTCCTTCCACTCCTTCCAGTACTTCGCCACGGTGACGAGCTCCGCGTTGCCGTTCATCTGCATCGCGCCGTCACCCACCATGGCGAGCACCGGCCGGTGTGGGAATGCGAACTTCGCCCCAATCGCGTACGGCATGCCGCAGCCCATGGTGGCGAGGTTGCCCGACAGCGACGCCAGCATCCCCTTGCGCATCTTCAAGTCGCGAGCGAACCAGTTCGTCCCCGAGCCCGAGTCCGCGGTCAGGATGACGCCGTCGGGCAGCTTGGGGCTCAACTCCCAGAAGACGCGCTGGGGGTTGATGGGGTCGGCCGAATTCATCGCCTGCGCCTCCAGCATCTTCCACCACTGGCGGATGCCCTTCTCGAGCTGCTCGCGCCAGCTCCGGTCCTGCTTGCGCTGAAGCATGGGAATCAGCGCGCGCAGCGTCTCCTTGCTGTCCCCCGCGAGCGCCACCTCCATGGGGTAGCGGATGGCGAGCATGCGACCGTCGATGTCGATCTGCACGCCGCGCGCCTGGCCCTCTGGAGGGAGGAACTCCGAGTACGGGAAGCTCGTGCCCACCATCAGCAGCGTGTCGCAGTCCATCATCATGTCCCACGAGGGCTTCGTCCCCAGCAGGCCGATGGCGCCCGTCACGAACGGCAGCGCGTCCGGCAGCACCGCCTTGCCCAGGAGCGCCTTGGCCACCCCAGCGCCCAGCAGGTCGGCCACCTCCACCACCTCGTTGGCGGCGTTCATCGCACCCGCGCCGATGAGGATGGACACCTTCTTGCCGGCGTTGAGCACGGCGGCGGCGCGGCGCAGGTCCTTCTCCTGGGGAATGACGTACGGCGGGCTGAAGTCCACGCTGGAGTGGACGGTGCCGTGTTTCCGCGGAGGCTTCTGGTACTCCAGCTCCTGCAAGTCGTTCGGGATGATGACGCACGTCACAGAGCGTTGGTTCAGCGCAATTCGCACTGCCCGGTCGATGGCGTGGCGGACGGCGGAGGTCTTCGTCACCATGGTGACGTACTCGCTGGCCACGTCCTTGAAGAGCGTGGTGAGGTCCACCTCCTGCTGGTAATGGCCACCCAGGGCCGAGCGTGCCTGCTGGCCCACAATGGCTACCACGGGCTGGTGGTCCAGCTTGGCGTCGTAGAGCCCATTGAGCAGGTGGATGGCACCCGGGCCGGAGGTGGCCAGGCAGACGCCCACCTCCCCCGTGAACTTCGCGTGCGCGCACGCCATGAAGGCAGCCATCTCCTCGTGGCGCGCCTGGATGAAGCGGAGCTCGGTGGTACGCCCCAGCGCGCCGATGATGCCGTTGATGCCATCGCCCGGATAGCCATAGAGCCGGCGGACGCCCCACTGGGTCAGGCGGTAGAGCAGATAATCGGCGACGGTGGCGCTCATTGAAACTCCTAGGGCAGGGAGCGAAGGGGTGCCTCCCGAAGCTGGGCATCCCCTGGAGATGCGGGGAACCAGCACCCGGCAGTCCTGCCCGGGGGCCCTCGCCCCAGCCGTACCAGACGAGGCGGGAGGACGTGCGCCGCGCCGCCACGGCATGTCCGTGCCGCGCGCGCGGTGCGCAGGTTCTCTGCGTGCCCCCGCCTCGGGCACGCCCTGAACGGGAGAGGAACCACCATGCGCTCGACGGACGCCATCCAACGCACCCTCTCGCGGCTCTCGCGCAAGCGGCCCGCCGCCCATCCGCTCCCAGGTCCCCAGGGTGGTGACGTCGCCGTGGACGTCCAAGGGCTGGAGGCAGCGCTGCGCCGCTCCGTGGAGGGCGAGGTCCGCTTCGACAATGGGAGCCGTGCGCTCTACGCTACGGACGCCTCCAACTACCGGCAGGTCCCCCTAGGGGTCGTCATCCCTCGCAGCCTCGACGACGTCCTCGCCACCGTGCGTGCCTGCCGCGAATACGACGCCCCCTTGCTGTCGCGCGGCGGAGGCACGAGCCTCGCCGGCCAGTGCTGCAACGTGGCCGTCGTCATCGACTGGACGAAGTACCTGGGCCGGGTGCTGGAGGTGGATCCCGGCACGAAGACGGCCCGCGTTCAGCCCGGCACCATCCTGGACCACCTGCGCGACACGGCCGAGCAGTACCACCTCACCTTCGGCCCGGATCCCGCCACGCACAACCACTGCCCCCTCGGCGGCATGCTGGGCAACAACTCGTGTGGCTCTCATGCCCAGATGGCCGGCCCCGTCTCGCACAACGTGCGGGCGCTGGACGTGCTCACCTATGACGGCCTGCGCCTGAAGGTGGGTCCCACCAGCGACGCGGAGCTGGAAGCCCTCATCCGGGCCGGCGGCCGGCGCGGAGACATCTATCGCAAGCTGCGCGATTTGAGAGACAGGTACGCGGAGGAGATTCGCCGCCGCTACCCGCCGATTCCGAGGCGCATCTCCGGCTACAACCTCGACGCGCTGCTGCCCGAGCACGGCTTCGACGTGGCGCGCGCCCTGGTGGGCACCGAGGGCACGTGCGTCACCATCCTGGAGGCGACGCTGAAGCTCGTGCCCAGCCCGCCGCACCGGGTGGTGGTGATGCTCGGCTATCCGGACATCTACATCGCCGGAGACCACGCCCATGAGCTCGCCGAGCGCTTCCACCCGCTCGCGCTGGAGGGGCTGGATGACGAACTCATCCACAACGTCGTCCTGAAGGGCCGCACCAGCCAGATGGAGTCCCTCCATCCCATGAGCTCGCACGCCGAGTTCCTCGACATCCTCCCACAGGGCCAGGGCTACCTCATGCTCGAGCTCGGCGGCGACACGCGGGAGGAGGCACTCGAGCGGGCGCGCGAGATGATGGATGCGCTGCGCAAGGGCCGCGGCGCTCCCGTGGACATGCGGCTGTATTCGGACAGGGAACACATGGAGCACGCGTGGAAGGTTCGCGAGGCGGGCCTGGGCGCCACCGCGCGTGTGCCCGGCCAGCCAGACACCTGTCCCGGATGGGAGGACTCGGCGGTGCCTCCAGCGAAGCTGGGGGCCTACCTGCGCGCCCTGCGCAAGCTGTACGACAAGTACGGGTATGACGCTTCGCTCTATGGCCACTTCGGCCAGGCGTGTGTCCATACGCGCATCGACTTCGACCTCACCTCAGCCAGAGGCATCCAGCAGTACCGCGCCTTCATCGAGGAAGCGGTGGACCTCTGCGTGTCCATGGGGGGCTCGATGTCCGGCGAGCACGGCGATGGCCAGTCACGCGCCGAGTTCCTCCCGCGCATGTTTGGCCCGGAGCTGGTGCAGGCCTTCCGCGAGTTCAAGAGCATCTGGGATCCGCAGGGGAAGATGAACCCGGGCAAGGTGGTGGACCCGAACCCCATCGACCAGGAGTTGCGCCTGGGCCGGGACTTCCGGGCGCGCACCTGGAAGCCGCGGACGCACTTCAAGTACCCGGACGACGACGGCCTGCTGTACCGGGCCACCGAGCGCTGCGTGGGCGTGGGCAAGTGCCGGCGGGACGACGGCGGCACGATGTGCCCCAGCTACATGGTGACGAAGGAGGAGAAGCACACCACGCGCGGCCGCGCTCACCTGCTCTTCGAGATGCTCCAGGGCGAGGTCATCAAGAACGGCTGGCGCGACGACAAGGTAAAGGAATCACTGGATCTGTGCCTGGCGTGCAAGGGCTGCAAGGGCGACTGCCCGGTGCAGGTGGACCTGGCGACGTACAAGGCGGAGTTCCTGTCGCACTACTACCAGGGGCACCTGCGCCCGCGACCCGCCTACGCCATGGGCCTCATCATGGTCTGGGCCCGCGCAGCCATGCGGGCCCCTCGACTGGTGAATGTCCTCACCGGTTTCCCACCGACCCGCATGCTGCTCCAGAGGCTGGCCGGCATGTCGACGCAGCGGAAGATGCCACGCTTCGCGCCCGAGTCCTTCCAACGATGGGTGGCGCGCCGGCCGGTGTCGGCCCCGAAGGGCCACCAGCGGGTGATGCTGTGGCCGGACACCTTCAACAACCACTTCTTTCCGGAGACGGCGGCAGCGGCGCTGGACGTGCTGGAGGACGCGGGCTTCGAGGTGGTGGTTCCCCAGGGGTTCCTGTGCTGCGGCCGGCCGCTCTACGACTTCGGCATGCTGACGACGGCGAAGTGGATGCTGCGGCACACGCTGGAGAGCCTCCGCCGGGAGATTGAAGCGGGCGTGCCGCTGGTGGGCCTGGAGCCGAGCTGCGTGTCCGTCTTTCGAGATGAGCTGCGCAACCTCTTCCCGGACTGGGAGCTCGCCACACAGCTCCGTCGTCAGACGTTCCTCTTCAGCGAGTTCCTGACCCGGTACGCGAAGGAAGTGCCCCTGCCCCACATGGCAAAGAAGGCGGTGGTACACGGCCACTGCCATCACAAGTCACTCTTCCAGATGACGGACGAGAAGGCCGTGCTCGACAAGCTGGGGCTGGAATACGAAGTCCCGGAGACGGGCTGCTGCGGCATGGCGGGCTCGTTCGGCTTTGAGGCCGGAGAGAAGGTCACGGTCTCCCAGCAGGTGGGCGAGCGCGTGCTGCTGCCCAAGGTGCGCGCCACGCCCCGGGACGCGCTCGTCATCGCCGACGGCTTCAGTTGCCGGGAGCAGATTGCGCAGAACACGAACCGCCGGGCGCTGCACATCGCGCAGGTGGTGCAGATGGCCAAGGCCTACGGGAACACGGGCCCCTCGGGCGATTTCCCCGAGCGCGGCTGGGTGACGAAGGGGCTGGGGCGGCCGCCGCTTCAGCGCCCGCGCACCGCGGCGGTGCTGGGGGGCCTGCTGCTCCTGGGCCTGCGGCGGCTGCGTACCTCGCGCGCCCGTCCGGCACCACGGCGTCGTCTGAGCCGTGTCTACAGCGGGTAGAGGGCGTCGAACAGCACGCCCAGGATGCCGTGCCTCAGGACGGGGCGCCCACCTCGTAGCGGGCCGCATCCGCCCGCTTCAACTCCAGCCCCAGTCCCGGACGCGACAGGTCCGGCGCGAGCGTCCCATGCCTGACCGACGCCACGCCGTCGAAGAGCATCCGCTCCAAACGTGCGTGGTCGTGAAAGTACTCGATGTGCACCAGCCGCCGAGCCGCGCACGCCAC
Organism: Myxococcus sp. AB036A; assembly: GCF_006547355.1. Taxonomy (NCBI): domain Bacteria; kingdom Pseudomonadati; phylum Myxococcota; class Myxococcia; order Myxococcales; family Myxococcaceae; genus Myxococcus; species Myxococcus sp. AB036A. The sequence goes on from NZ_VHLC01000002.1 coordinate 61,462, forward strand.
ATGGGCATGGAGCGCGGGGGCGCAGTGGGCAGAGAGAGGCACGCCGAACGCGTCGCACAGCGCGTCTGCCTGAAGGAACCCGCTGATACCCAGGCAGCGCGTGGCGTCCGCCTGGAGGACATCCACCGCGCCCGCCTCCAGCATGCGCCGGAAGTAGAGGCCGCTGTCCCCATACTCGCCCGCCGCCACGGCCATGCCGGCGGGGACGCGAGCACGCAGGCGGTGGAGCCCCTCCAGGTCATCACTGGAGACGGGCTCTTCAAACCAGGAGACGCCGTGCGCCGCGAAGCGCTCCGCGAGCGAGAGGGCCTGCGGCACCGTGTATGCACCGTTCCCATCCACGAAGAGCTCCGCGCGTGGCCCGATGGCGCGCCGCGCGGCCTCCACCCGAGCTGGGTCCTCCTCGGGGTGGCTGCCCACCTTCATCTTCACCCGTGGAATCCCCTGCTCCACCCAGCCGGCGAGCTGCGTCTGGAGCCGGTCGATGGAGTACGAGGTAAAGCCCCCGCTGCCGTAGACAGGTGCCGCATCCCTTGAGGCGCCCAGCAACCGCACCAGCGGCAGGTCCAGCAAGCGCGCCTTCGTGTCCCACAACGCCACGTCCACCGCGGAGAGCGCCATGGCCACCAGCCCCGGCCTCCCCTTGTTGCGGACCTGCCTCAGCAATGAGCGCATCCGCGCCGGCACGTCCATCACGTCGTGCCCCTCGAGCGCCCGGGCGAGCGAGCGGCGGATGAGGCTCGCCGCCGACGCGTCCGCGTACGTGTAGCCGAGCCCGCGCGTGCCTCCCGCCGTCAGCTCCACCACCACGAGCGTCGTGCTGTCCCACTCGATGGTGCCGTCCGCCTCCTGCGCGTCCGTTGGGACCTCGTAAGCAAGAACCTCGCAGCGCTCGATGGGCACCGCCTCGCTGAGCCTCTGGACCATGGCATCTCCCCGTGCATCAGCCCCCCGCCCCCATCATCCTTGAGAGAGTCCTTGCCCGCTCCGGCTGCCCTGGGAATGGCTGGGTGAGAGCTCCCACGCCAACCGGAGGGGGCGCGCGTGGGCAGCTTTCCAACATGAAGCCTATTGACTGGCATGGCCTCTGGGTGCCGGACCTGCATCCCTTTGAGGTCATCATCCGCGTCTCGCTGGTGTTCCTCTTCGTGCAGTTCGTCCTGCGGTTGGTTGGACGCAAGGAGCTGAGCCGCTACGCAAGCTTCGACCTGGCCCTGCTCTTCCTCCTCTCGGTCTGCATGCGGATGACCATCGTGGCCAACGATGACAGCCTCACCACGGGCTTTATCGCCCTGGCCACGATGGGGGCATGGGACCGGCTCTTCTCCTGGCTGGCTTTCCGCAACCGCCATGCGGCACGGGTGCTGGAAGGTCGTCCGCTGGAGCTGATTCGAGAAGGCAGCCTGGTGCACGGCAACCTGCGCAAGACGCGCATCTCCCACAAGGAGCTTCTCAGCCACCTGCGCGCGCATGGCCGTGGCGACCTGAGTGCCGTACACGCGGCATTTCTCGAACCGAATGGCAAGGTGACCTTCCTCTTCCGCAAGGAGGGAAGCGCCACACTCAGGTAAGTTGCTGGTCCAGCAGCCAGTGCAATGACCGTCATCGTGCGCCGTAGGGCGAACACACGCCCCCGAGGTCCCCCCGTGTCCGCCCTTATCGAGGATGTCCGCTTCTCTCTCCGGCTCTTGCTGAAGAATCGTGGGTTCACGCTGGTCTGTCTCCTGACGCTGGCCCTGGCCATCGGGGCGAACACGGCCATCTTCAGCGTGGTGAACGGGGTGCTGCTGCGACCGCTGCCGTACCCGGAGCCAGACCGGCTGATGCAGGTGGTGCGAGTCACCAAGGACCACGGACGGTCGGCGTCGCAGTCCATCGCTGGATACGCGTGGATGTCCGCGGAGGGGTCGCCCTTCTCGCGCGTCACGGCCTACGAGGTGCTGCCTTCGGGCTTCAGCGCCGTGGGCGACGGCATGCCGGAGCGATTGCCGGGCATGCGCGTGACGGCGGACTTCTTCGAGACCTTCGGCGTAAGGCCGAGTTTGGGACGCGGCTTCCTGCCGGAGGAGGATGTGGTGGGCGGGCCTCGCGTGGTCGTCCTCAGCGAGAGCCTGTGGCGGCGGCGCTTCGGCGGCGCGCCGGACGTGGTGGGCCGCTCCGTCGTCCTCAACGACGAGCCCTATACGGTGGTGGGCGTGGCGCCCGCGTCGTTCGCGTACCCCACGGGCGTGCACCTGTGGACGCCGCTCCAGCTCGACCTCACGGACCGGACCAACTCCCACTTCCTCTTCGTCACCGGCAGGCTGCGCCCGGGCGTCTCGACCGACGGCGCGGCGGCGGCGCTGGAGACATTGGGGGGACGCGTGCGCGCGGAGAACCCCGTCCTGCTCGATGAGGGCCAGGAGTTTGCCCCGGTGGACCTGCGGGCGTTCCTCGCGGGCGACACGCGGTTGGCGCTCTGGGTGCTGATGGGCGCGGTGAGCCTGGTGTTGCTCATCGCCTGTGTCAACCTGGCAAACCTCCAGCTCGCGCGGGCGGCGGCGCGCAACCGCGAACTGGTGGTGCGGGCGGCGTTGGGCGCGGCGCCGGGGCGGCTCGCGCGGCAGATGCTCACGGAGAGCCTCTTGCTCTCCGTGGCCGGCGGAGGGCTCGGGGTGCTGTTGGCGATGGCGGTGTTGCCCGGGTTGTTGTCGCTGGCGCCGGCCACCTCGGGTCTGCTGCCCGGGGACGGAGGGCTCGCGGGCGCGCAGGTGGGCATCGATGGCACGGTGTTGGGCTTCACGCTGGCCGCGTCGCTCCTCACAGGCCTGTTGTTCGGGCTGTTGCCCGCGTGGCAAGCGTCGCGCACGGACCTCCAGATGGCGCTCCGCGAGGGCGGCCAGCGTGCGACCCTGGGCCCGGGGGGTGGGCGCACGCGCGCGTTCCTGGTGGTGGGTCAGGTGGCGTTGGCGGTGATGTTGCTCGTGGGCGCGGCGCTGCTCATCCGCGGGTTCTCCGCGCTCCAGCGCGTGCAGCCGGGCTTCGACCCGCACGGCGTCCACGTGCTGCGGCTGTCACTCCCGGAGGGACGCTACGGCACGTTGCAGGCACTGGAGCGCTTCGAGACACAGGTGGAGGAGCGCGTGCGGTCGTTGCCGGGCGTGGAGGCGGTCGCGTTCGCCACGTCGCTGCCCATGGACAGGGGCCCCAGCATGTCGTTCTCCATCGAGGGCAAGTACACGGGGGATGACAACGGCCCCGGCGCGGGCTGGGGGCAGTACCGCCCGGTGACGCCGGACTACTTCGGTGTGATGCGCATCGGCCTCGTCCGCGGGCGGCTGCTGGCGGAGAACGACGTGGCGGGCTCGGAGCCGGTGGTGGTCATCAACGAGACGGCGGCGCGCAGGTTCTGGCCGGGCGAGGACCCCCTCGGCCAGCGCATCCGGGTGGCGCATTCCGTGCCGTCCCTCCGGGACGTGGTGCCCCGCGTCGTGGTGGGCGTGGTGCGGGACGTGCGCGAGGACGGCCTGAATGACGAGGCTCCGCCGGTGCTGTACCTGCCGCCGGGACAGATGTCGCAGGGCGTCGCGTCGATGGTCGTGCGGATGATTCCGCGGAACCTGCTGGTGCGCGCCAGGGGCGGCCACGCGGACATCGTAACGGCCGCCCAGCGCGAGGTGTGGGCGGTGGACGCGCAGCAACCGGTGATGGAGACGCTGAAGCTGGAGGACCACGTCGCGCGCTCGCTCGGCTCCGAGCGCTTCAACATGATGTTGCTGGGGATGATGGCGGCGCTGGCGCTCGCGCTGGCCGCAGTGGGCATCTACGGCGTGTTGTCCTATCTGGTGAGCCAGCGGACGCGGGAGATGGGCGTGCGACTGGCGCTCGGCGCTACGCGGGGCGATGTGGTGAGGCTGGTGCTCCGACAGGGCCTGGGCTCGGTGGCGGGCGGGGTGGTGCTGGGGTGCGCGGGTGCGCTGGCGCTGACGCGGGTGGTGTCCGGCTTCGTCCACGGCGTCAGCGCCCTGGACCCGCTGTCCTTTGTCGCAGCGCCGGTGGTGCTGCTGGGCGTGGGACTGGTGGCCACCTGGGTGCCCGCGCTGCGTGCCTCGCGCGTGGACCCCATCATCGCGCTCAAGTACGACTGAGGAAGGCGGGCCCGTGGGCTGCTAGAACCAGGGATAGGTCCGGTTGGAGGGGAGCAGGAATCCCCAGCCCGCATCGATGACCACCGGCCCTTCGCCGGGCCTTCCATAGACATCCACCGGCACCTTGGAGACCCCTTCGTCGTAGGGATACGCCAGGCAATTGTTCCCATGCCGCAGGCGCACGTCCCTCAACACCAGCTGATGGGCGCTCAGGCTGTACAGCGTGGCCACGAAGTGGACGATTTCGTCGCTTCCACTCCCGAATACCTTGCGCTCCACCGACATCAGCATCGGGGTCCGCTCGTCCGATTCCACGCTTCGCACGAGCCTGCGCGTTTTGCGGGGCGCGAGCCACCAGCACAGCAGCCCACCCATGATGGCGGGCACCCCCAAGAAGACGAGCAACACGCGATACGCCAACTCACGACGCCCGGCGTCAATCAGTTGCTCCATGGACGTCCAGCCAGCCACGACGGCCACCAGCCCGAGGACACCGAAGACGGTCCCCATCCGGAGGGTGCCCGACAAGTCCCGCTGCAAGACTGCCACCAGGGCACCACGGTTTCCCGGCACGGGCTTTCCGGTGGGACTCACCTTCCTCATCGCGCGGCACCTCCAGCCAGGTTGTCCCCAGTCCTAAGCCAGCTCGCGAATCGCCGATAGCGTGCATCGAACGTCCCGGAGACTTCCTCAGTCGTCCGAGCGCAGCGCCTCGTGCAGCGGCACGCGGGTGACGCGGCGCGCGGGCAGCCAACTGGCCAGCAACGCCACAGCGGCGAGCAGCGCGGGCACGGCCGCGAAGGTGACGACGTCGAACGCGCTCACGCCATACAGGACACTGGACAGGCTGCGCGCGAACACGGCGGCGCCGACAAGCCCCAGGAGGACGCCGGCCACGGCCATCCGAAGCCCCTGCCCCACCACGCGCCACACCAGATATTGCCCGGTCGCGCCCAATGCCATGCGGATGCCCAGCTCGCGCGTCCGCTGACTGACCGAATAGGACAACACGCCGTAGAGCCCCACGCCCGCGAGCACCAGCCCCAGCACCGCCAGGGCCACCAGCAGCGAACCCAGCACCTTCGTGTGACCCAGGCTGGCGTCCACGACCGATTCCAGGGAGCGCACGGGGACTCTCGGGAGCTCGGGGGCCACGGCGCGAAGCTGCTCGCGCAGCACCGGGGCCAGCGCGACAGCGTCCTGCGAGGCACGCACGGTGAGCAGCATGTGCAGTCCCCAGAGCTGCCCCATGGGGACGAAGGCCTCGCTGACCGGGGGCGCATCCAGACTGTTGTGCTGGACATCCCCCACCACGCCCACGATTTCGCGGAAGGCCTCACCGTCGAGCACCAGTTGCACGCGCTGTCCCACCGCGCTCCGCCCGGGGAAGTAGCGCCGGGCGAACGTCTCGTTCACCACGACCACCGGCGCGGTGCCCGGCCCATCCCAGGCTTCGATGGTGCGCCCTTCCTTCAGCGGGATGCCCAGGGTGTTGAAGTAACCGTCGCTGGTGGTGCGGAAGTGGACCAACTCCCGGGAGTCCGCCTGTGATGCCGGCTCGCCCGGCAGCAGCACCGGCGCCAGGCCACTGCGTCCCCACAGGGGCACCGTGCTGGACATGCCCGCGGACGTCACGCCTGGAAGCGCGCGCACCCGCTCCAACACGCTGGAGAAGAGGGCCCGTTGGACGGCCTCGTCCCGGTACTTCGCCGACGGCAGGGAGAGGTCCACCACGGTGACTCCCTGGGGATTGAAGCCCAGCGGCACCACGCTCAAGGCATGGACGGTGCGAAGCATCAGGCCCGCGCCCACCAGCGGAATCAGTGCCAGGGCCACCTGCGCGACCACCAGCACCACGCGCCCGCCTTCGCCCCGCGTGGCCCCTGCGCCGCCTCGCAGCCCGCCCAGCGCGCCCCGCGCATCCGCGCGCGACACCCGCAGCGCGGGGACCAGGCCAAAGAGGAGGCTGGTCACCACCGAGAGAACCAGCGCGATGCCCAAGACATGTGGCTGCAGGCGGAGAGCCTCGGCATCCACGAACTGAGGCGGCATGAGCGCGCGCAGCAGATCCAGGCCCCACATCGCCAGGACCAGTCCGGCCGCGCCGCCCACGAGCGCCAACATCCCGCTCTCCACCAGGAACTGCCGCACCAGCCGCGCTCGGCCCGCGCCCAGGGCGGCGCGCACTGACACCTCGCGCTCCCGCGCGGAAGCCCGCGCCAGCAACAGGTTGGCCACGTTGGCGCAGGCCACCAGCAGCACCAGCGCCACCACGCCGGTCAGGAGCCACAGCCGCTCCCGGGAGCCCTCCACCACCTGCGTGTGCAAGGGCACCAGCCGCACCCCGGCGGGCTCCTCCGTGAAGCCCGGCTCGCGCACCAGCGCGGCGCCCAGGGCCGTCATCTCCGTGCGTGCCTGCTCCGCGGACACGCCTTCGCGCAGGCGTCCCACCACCCGCAGCCACACCCCTCCGGCCGGCTCATCCGCGGCCAGGACCAACGGCTTCCACGCCTCCACGTCCGGTGCGAAGCGGAAACCCGCGGGCAACACCCCCACCACCGTGTGGAGCTGGTCATCCACCATCAACGTCTGTCCCACCACGTCCGGGCGGCCACCGAAGCGCCGCTGCCACAGCGCATGCGACAGGAGCAGACCATGGGCGTCCCTGTCCGCGCGGAAGTCCTGTCCGAGCAAGGGCCGCACGCCCAGGAGCGAGAACAAGCCCGCTGTTGCCCGCCCCGCGCGCACCCGCTCCAGTTCGCCGTCACCCGCCAAGGTGATGTCGCGGATCGACAGCCCCTCCAGTCCCTGGAACGCAAACGCCCGCTCGCGCCAGGCCTGGAGTGACTGCAACGACACGCCCAGCCGCTCGCGTTGAGGCGTTGACTGGTACAGCGTCACCAACTGTTCCGGTGCCTGGTACGGCAACGGCCGCAGCAGCACCTGGAACACCGCGCTGAAGGCGGCGGTGGTGGCGCCAATGGCCAGCGCAAGCGTGGTGATGATAACCAGCGTGAATGCGGCCTCGCGCCGCATGCGACGCAGGGCCAATCGAACGTCCTGAAGAAGCTGGGACATGAAGGCCAGACTCCAGTGCAACTCCAACGCCACTCAACGTCGCGCCTGACAGGGCCCTTCGCACACCCGGCCGGGACGTGATTCGCGTTCGCCTGTGGCACGCGAAATCCCATCATCGGACAAGAGCCCGTTCCGCTTCCAACGCGGCCAGGAGAAGCGTGGCGCCAGGGTGGAACCCGATGCGTGACAGCCCGACCGCGCGGCCATTGCAATATGCGTTACCCGCAATCCCCTACTTCCCTTCTTGACACCCCTGACGCTGCGTGGCACATATCTGCGCCGCTTCGATAATGAAAATCATTCTCATTATCTACATGCCCACCCAACAAGCGGGCGCAGGCATCCAGAAGGAGGAGCAGGGACATGGGAACGCCCACCCGGGTGGCACTCGTCACAGGTGCCGCACAAGGTATTGGCGCGGCAGTGGCACGTGCCCTGGCGGGCGAAGCCCTCATCGCCGCGGTCGACACCAACGCGGACGGCCTGAGCGCCCTCGTGGCCGAGCTCCGGCAGAAGCATCAACACGCAGTGGCCTACCCCGCCAGCGTAAGTGAGGTCACCGCGGTCGACGCCGTGGTGGAGCGCATCGAGCGGGAGCTGGGCCCCATCGAGGTGCTGGCCAACGTGGCGGGCGTCCTGCGCACGGGCCCCATCCTGTCCTACAGCGACGAGGACTGGGCGTTCACCTTCTCCGTCAACACGCTGGGCGTGTTCCAGGTGTCCCGCGCCGTGGCCCGGCGCATGGTGCCCCGCCGAAGCGGTGTCATCGTCACCGTGGGCTCCAACGCCGCCGCCGTGCCCCGCACGCAGATGGCCGCGTACGCCGCCTCCAAGGCCGCCTCCAGCATGTTCACCAAGTGCCTGGGCCTGGAGCTGGCCCCACACGGCATCCGCTGCAACGTCGTGTCCCCCGGCTCCACGGACACCGCCATGCAGCGCGCGCTCTGGGCGGATGAGTCCGGCGCGCAGGCGGTGATTGCCGGCTCGCCCGAGGCCTATCGCCTGGGCATCCCCCTGCAACGCATCGCCACCCCCGAGGACATCGCCAACGCGGTGCGGTTCCTCGTCTCGGACGCGGCACGCCACATCACCCTGCACGACCTCCGCGTCGACGGGGGCGCGACACTCGACGCCTGACCCCGCCCTCGCGCGGCACCGCTCAGGCCCTCGCCCGCCATAGAGTTGAGAATGATTACTAGGATCCAATTCACCACTTACCACCGAGGCGCCGCCATGTGGCGCCCTGTGCATGACGCCCGCTGAGCCGAAGGAACAGGAACACCCCATGGGACCGCAGACACTCGCCGCGCAGTTGCTCGAGAGCTACGAGGCTGGCTCTTCGTTCTTCTTCGCCACGCCGCGCCGCACGCTGCTGGCGCGCGGCACCTTCGCCACCGTGCCGCACCAGGGCGGCGCGGATGCCCTGGCGCGGCTCCCCGAGCGCGTGACGGCGGTGCTGAATGACGCGCGTCAGGCCGACCACGACATCCCCGTGGCGGTGGGCGCGGTGCCCTTCGACGGCTCGGTGCCCGCACAGCTCGTGGTGCCGCTGACGCTCCAGCGCGCCGGGCCGCTGGTGTTCGACAAGGACGTCCCGGTGCAGCGGCCGTTCAGCGCCAGCTACACCGTCCAGCCGGTGCCGGAGCCCGCCGCGTACCTGAACGGCGTCGCGCAGGCGCTGAAGCTGATGCAGAGCGGGCCGCTCCAGAAGGTGGTGCTGTCACGTTCGCTGCACCTCAACGCCGCCGCCCCCATCGACCTGCGGCAGCTGCTGCGCAACCTCGCGCTGCGCAACCCTTCGGGCTACACCTTCGCCGCCGACCTCCCCCAGCAGGATGGGACCCGCGGCGCGGAACTGCGCACGCTCATTGGCGCTAGCCCCGAGCTGCTCGTGTCCCGCTCCGGGTTCCAGGTGGTCGCCAATCCCCTGGCCGGCTCCGCGGCCCGCAGCGCGGATCCGCTGGAGGACCAGGAGCGCGCCGCCGCGCTGCTGAAATCGCCCAAGGACCTGCACGAGCACGCGGTGGTCATCGACGCCGTCGCGGAGGCGCTGCGGCCGTACTGCAAGACGCTGAACGTGCCCGCCGGTCCGTCGCTCGTGAACACCGCCACCATGTGGCACCTGTCCAGCCGCATCACCGGTGAGCTGGCCGACCCCTCCATCTCCTCGCTGACGCTGGCGGCGGCCATGCACCCGACGCCCGCGGTGTGCGGCTACCCCACGCGGCTGGCGCACGAGGCGATTGGCTCCATCGAGCCCTTCGAGCGCGGCTACTACACCGGCACGGTGGGCTGGTGCGACGCCACGGGTGACGGGCAGTGGGCGGTGACCATCCGCTGCGCGGAGGCCAGTGAGCGCACCCTGCGCATCTTCGCGGGCGCGGGCATCGTGGTGGGCTCCACGCCCGAGTCCGAGCTGGCGGAGACCGAGGCCAAGTTCCGCACCATGCTCCACGCCATGGGCCTGGGCCACGGTGCCGGGGTGCCGTCATGACGTCCCCCGTCCTCCCTGGCTGCCCCACCTGGCCGGAGACCGACGCCGCCCGCTACCGCGAGGCTGGCTACTGGCGCGGCGAGACGTTCGGCCAGCTCCTCCATGAGCGCGCCCAGCGTCACGGCGAGCGGACCGCGCTGGTGGCCGGAGAGCGCCGCCTCACCTACGCCGACCTGGACGCCCGCGTCAGCCAGCTTGCCGCCGGCTTCCATGCCCTGGGCATCCAGGCTCGGGACCGGGTGGTGGTGCAGCTGCCCAACGTGGCCGAGTTCTTCGAGGTCATCTTCGCCCTCTTCCGCCTGGGCGCGCTGCCGGTGTTCGCGCTGCCCGCGCACCGCGCGTCGGAGATTGGCTACTTCTGCGCCTTCACGGAGGCGGTGGCCTACGTCATCGCGGACAAGCAGGCCGGCTTCGACTACCGCACCCTGGCCGAGCAGGTGCGCGGCACCTGCCCGACGCTGAAGCACGTCATCGTCGCCGGTGACGCGGGCCCCTTCACGGCGCTGAGCAGCCTGTACGCCGCGCCCACGGCGCTGCCGCCAGGGCCCGCGCCCAGCGACGTGGCCTTCTTCCAGCTCTCCGGCGGAAGCACGGGCGTGCCCAAGCTCATCCCGCGCACGCACGACGACTACATCTACAGCCTGCGCGGCAGCGTGGACATCTGCCAGCTCGACGAGACGAGCGTGTACCTGTGCGCGCTGCCCGCGGCGCACAACTTTCCGCTCAGCTCGCCGGGCGTGCTGGGCACCTTCTACGCGGGTGGCACGGCGGTGCTGGCGCCCAATCCCAGCCCGGACACGGTGTTCCCGCTCATCGAGCGCGAGCGCGTCACCATCACCGCGGTGGTGCCACCGCTGGCCATGGTCTGGATGGACGCGGCCAAGACGCGCCGGCATCAGCTCGCCAGCCTGCGGGTGCTCCAGGTCGGTGGCGCGCGCCTCAGCACCGAGGCGGCCATGCGGGTGAACCCCACGCTGGGCTGCACGCTCCAGCAGGTGTTCGGCATGGCCGAGGGCCTGGTCAACTACACGCGCCTGGATGACCCCGAGGACGTCGTCGTCAGCACCCAGGGCCGGCCCATCTCCCCGGACGACGAGCTCCGGGTAGTGGACGAGGACGGCGAAGACGTGGCGCCGGGCGAGACGGGCCAGTTGTTGACGCGCGGGCCGTACACCATCCGCGGCTACTACAAGGCGGAGGCCCACAACGCGAAGGCCTTCACGGACGACGGCTTCTACCACACCGGTGACGTGGTCCGCGTGACGCCCCAGGGCTACCTGGTGGTGGAGGGCCGCGCCAAGGATCAGATCAACCGGGGCGGCGACAAGGTCGCGGCCGAGGAGGTGGAGAACCACCTGCTGGCCCACCCCGACGTGCACGACGCCGCGGTGGTCGCCGTTCCAGACGCGTTCCTCGGCGAGCGCACCTGCGCCTTCGTCATCGCGCGCGGCACGCCGCCGGCGCCCCATGTCCTCACGGCCTTCCTGCGCCAGCGCGGTCTGGCCGCCTTCAAGATTCCCGACCGGGTCGAGTTCGTCGAGGCGTTCCCCAAGACGGGCGTCGGCAAGGTCAGCAAGAAGGCGCTGCGCGACGTGCTCGCTGGCGCTCCCTCCCCCACCCCGGTTTCGCGCGCGACGCGCTGAAAGGAACTCCCCATGGCGCTCCCCGCCATCGCTCCCTATCCCATGCCCGGCGCCACCGACCTGCCGAAGAACAAGGTCTCCTGGACGCCGGACCCGAGCCGCGCCGTGCTGCTCATCCACGACATGCAGCGCTACTTCGTGGAGGCCTTCACGCAGGGCCAGTCGCCCGTGACGGAGCTGGTCGCCAACATCCAGCGGCTGCGTCAGCACTGCACGGCGCTGGGCATCCCCGTCGTGTACTCGGCCCAACCAGGTGGCCAGACGCCCGAGCAGCGCGGCCTGCTGCTGGACTTCTGGGGCGGCGGCATCAACGGCGGACCGGACCAGAAGCGCATCATCGACGCGCTGACGCCCGCCGAAAGCGACATCCAGCTCACCAAGTGGCGCTACAGCGCATTCCGCAAGACGGACCTGATGGACCAGATGAAGAAGCTGGGCCGCGATCAAATCCTCATCTCCGGTATCTACGCGCACATCGGCTGCCTGCAGACGGCCAGCGACGCCTTCATGAGCGACGTGCGGCCCTTCCTCATCGCCGACGCGCTGGGTGACTTCTCCCTGGCGCACCACCAGCTCGCGTTGAGCTACGCGGCCCAACTGTGCGCCGTCACCACCACCACGCAGCAGGTGCTCGACGCGCTGGGCCCCGTCTCCACGTCCAGCACACTCACCCGCGAGCAGGTGCGCGCGGAAGTGGCGGAGTTGCTCCAGGAGTCGCCGGAGACGCTGGGGGACGACGACAACCTGCTCGAGCGCGGAATGGACTCCATCCGGCTGATGACGCTGGTGGAGAAGTGGCGAGCCGCTGGCGCGGAGACCACCTTCGTGGAGCTGGCCGAACGGCCGACGCTCGCCGACTGGTTCACGCTGCTTTCCCTGGGCAACACGCCCGCTTCCCGGAACGCCGCGTAGCTCCGCAGTGCGCGAGTCACCTCGCGCCCCTGACGCATGAATACACGGGAGTCCCTGGCGATGGGCGAAACACACGAAGCAGGTTGGCCGCTGTCCGCGGCCCAGCATGGAATCTGGGTCGGCCAGCAGTTCGACCTCACGAGCGCCGTCTACAACGCGGGTGAGTACATCGAGATCCGCGGGCCGCTCGTCGTGGAGCACTTCGAGTCCGCCTTGCGTCAGGCCATCGACGAGGCGGAGGCGCTCCACGCGCGCTTCGTCCCCGGTGCCTCCGGCCCCGTGCAGTTCGTGCAGCCCCGCGCGTCGTGGCAACCGCACGTCGCCGACGTCAGCCACACACCCGACCCCTGGGCCGAGGCCCAGTCCTGGATGCACGAGGACCTGACGCGCACGGTGGACCTGGGCCAGGGCCCGCTGTTCGCGGAGGCGTTGTTCAAGGCGGCGCCGGACCGTTACTTCTGGTTCCAGCGGGCCCACCACATCGCCCTGGACGGCTTCGGCTTCTCGCTGGTGGCTCGCCGCGTGGCGGACCTCTACACGGCCCGGGTGACGGGCAAGCCCGCCACGAATGGGTTCGGCTCCCTCCGCGCCGTCATCGATGAGGACGCCGCCTACCAGGGGAGCACGCAGCACACCGCGGACCGCGCCTTCTGGGTGGAGCGCTTCACCCATGGCCCTACGCCAGTGACGCTCGCGGAACCCGCGCCCATGACGCCGCGATTCGTGCGCCAGACGCGGCATCTGTCGCCCGCGGACCTGGAGCGGCTGCAGGCCGCCGCGAAGCAGGCCGGGCTCACGTGGCCGGACCTGGTGCTCGCGGCGACGGCGGCCTGGCTGCACCAGCACACTGGTGCGCCCGAAGTCGTGCTGGGTCTGCCGGTGATGACCCGCCTGGGCTCGGCCGCAATCCGCGTGCCGTGCATGGCCATGAACATCGTGCCGCTGCGCGTCCCGGTGCGTCCGGACGCCGGCTTGTTCGCCATGGCCCGTGACGTGGCGGCGGAGCTGCGCGCCATGAGGCCGCACCTGCGCTACCGCTACGAGCAGCTTCGCCGCGACTTGAAGCGCGTGGGCGGCCAGCGGCGGCTGTTCGGCCCCGTGGTCAACATCATGCCGTTCGACTACGCCCTGCGCTTCGCAGGGATGCCGGCCTTCGCCCACAACCTCTCCGCGGGCCCCGTCGAGGACCTGTCCATCGGCATGTACGCACGCTCCGATGGCAGCGGCCTGCGCGTGGACTTCGACGCGAATCCCGCCTGCTACAGCCCCAACGTCCTGGACGCCCACCAGCGCGGCTTCCTCCAGTTGTTGGAGTCACTGGTGGCCTCGCCCGAGCAGCCCGTGCGCGCGGCGCCTGCCCCCGCGCGGCCCTCCGTCGTGGATGGCGGACCCCTGCCGATTCCGCAACGGCCCGTGCTGGAGCTCTTCAAGGAGCAGGCCCGTGCGCGTCCGGATGCCATCGCCGTGGAGCATGGCGAGCACCGCCTCACCTACGCGGCGCTGCTCCAGTCCGCCCAGGCGCTCGCGGAGCGGCTGCGGGCCGACGGCGCGCGGCCGGACACGCTGGTGGCCGTCTCCCTGCCCCGGAGCATCGACGCCATCGTGGCCACGCTGGGTGTCCTCTTCTCCGGCGCGGGATACCTCCCCGTGGACCCCTTCGGTCCCGAATCCCGGACGAAGGCCATCCTGGATGACGCCGCGCCACGACTGACGGTGGGTAGCGCCGTGAAGGACCTCACGGCCGGCATGCCTCCGCAGGCACCCGGGCAGCTCGCGGTGCACCGGCGCGCCGGCCCGGAGCTGCCGGCCACGGCGCCCCAGCCGGAAGCGCCGCTGGCGTACGTCATCTACACCTCCGGCTCCACCGGCCAGCCCAACGGCGTGCAGATTGACCACGACGCCCTGGCCCACTTCGTGGCGGGCGCGACGTTCCGCTACGAGGTGACGTCCGACGACCGGGTGCTGCAATTCGCACCGCTGCACTTCGATGCCAGCGTGGAGGAGATCTTCGTCTCACTGTGCGCCGGCGCCACGCTGGTGCTGCGCACGGACGAGATGCTCCAGTCGGTGCCCCGGCTGCTCGAAGCCTGCGCCACCCATGGCATCACCCTGCTGGACCTGCCCACGGCGTTCTGGCACGAGCTGGCCTACAGCGTGTCCACGGGCGCGGCCCGGCTTCCGCCCTCGCTGCGCACCGTCATCATCGGCGGTGAGGCCGCCTTGCCCGAGCGCGTCGCCCGATGGCGGGCCTCCGCCGGTCCCCAGGTCCGGCTGCTCAACACCTACGGCCCCACCGAGGCCACCGTGGTGGCCACCGTCGCCACGCTCAGCGGCGGTCCCGACGTGACGCCCGCCGGGGAAGACGTGCCCATCGGACGCCCCCTGCCCGGCGTGCGCGCGGTGATTGCCGATGCACAGGGCCGCATCGTCCCCACGGGTGAGGAAGGCGAGCTCCACCTGCTGGGCGGCGCGCTCGCCCGGGGCTACCTGGGCCGCGAGGCGCTGACGGCAACGCGCTTCATCACGCTCGACGCCCTGCCGGGAAGCCCCCGCGCCTACCGCACGGGTGACAAGGCCCGGCTGCGCGAGGACGGCCAGATTGTCTTCGTGGGCCGCGTCGATGACGAGTTCAAGATCAGCGGCCACCGCATCGACCCGTCCGAGGTCGAAACGGCGCTGCTCGGCCACCCGGGCGTGCGCGACGCGGCCGTCGTAGGACAGGTGCTCCCCAGCGGCTCGCGCCGGCTTTGCGCGCACGTCGTTACGACGCAGCCCGCGCCCACCGTGGCGGAGCTACGGCAGCACCTGCTGGACGGCCTGCCTGCCCCCATGGTGCCCGGGACGTTCGTGTTCACGGAGCGGCTGCCACGCACCAGCACCGGCAAGCTGGACCGCGCCGAGCTGCGCCGCCTGCTGCCCACCGAAGAGGCCGCGACCACGACAGCGGGAACCACGGCCCTGGAGCGCGTGGTGCTGAAGGTCTGGGAAGAGGTGCTGGGCGTGACGACGACGTCCGCGCAGGATGACTTCTTCGACCTGGGCGGCCAGTCGCTCCAGAGCATCCAGGTCGCCAACCGGCTCGGCATCGAGCTGGGCCGCGAGATTCCCGTCGCCACCGTCTTCCGCTATCCGACGGCGGCCGGACTGGCCCAGGCGCTGGAGCAAGGCACCGACGGCGCCTCCGACGCCGGGGGCCTCACCGAGAGCATGCTCGCCGATGCTGTGCTGTCCGAGGACGTCGTCCCCAAGCTCACGGTGGAGTCCGCCGAATCCCCGCGGCTGCGTCAGGTCGTCCTCACCGGAGCCACCGGCTTCGTCGGGGCGCACCTGCTCCACCAGCTCCTGCGCCAGACGGACGCGCGCGTGGTGTGCCTGGTCCGCGCTCGCGACGAGGCGCACGCCCTGGAGCGCATCCAGGCCGCGCTGGCGTCCCAGCAGCTCTCCCCCGAACACCTGACGGAGCGCGTGGTGGCGCTGCCCTCGGACCTCACCCAGCCCTGGCTGGGCCTGAGCCAGGCGCGCTTCCACGGGCTGGCCTCGGAGTGTGACACCGTCATCCACAACGCCGCCGTGGTCAGCGTGGTGCGCGAATACGGCAGCCTCCAGGCCGTGAATGTGCGCGGCACCCGCGAGCTGCTGCGCCTGGCCGCCGCGGTCCGCGCCAAGCCCTTCCACTACGTCTCCACCCTGGCCGTGGCGCCGCAGACGGACCTCAGCCCCGATGTGCCGGAGACCTTCGTGCCCGCGCACCCGGGACTGCGCGACGGCTACCAGCAGAGCAAGTGGATCGCCGAGCGGCTCGTCGAACAGGCCGGAGCGCGCGGCCTCCCCGTGGCCGTGTACCGACTGGGCCGCGTGGTGGGTGCGCCCGACAGCGCCATCGTCAACCCCCAGGACCTGGTGTGGCGCATCCTGCTGGCGGGAATCCCAGTGGGCGCGCTGCCCCAGCTCGACGTCGCCGAGGTGTGGACGCCCGTGGACTACGTGGCGGGAGCCATCGTCCGCATGGCGCGCGACACCCGCCCGCCCACGGTGTTCAACCTGTGTCCCACGCCCGAGGTGAAGCTCCGTGAGCTGTTCGCCTGGGTCCGTGACTACGGCTACCCCGTGGAGCACTGCTCCGTGGGCGAGTGGCGCAACCGCGTGGCGGAGCGCGCCGGCACCGGAGAGAACCAATCCACGCTCGCCTTTTTCGACCTGCGCTCGGGCACGGACGTGCCCGCGTTTGGCCTGGGCCCCATCCGCTGTGAGCGGGTCCATCAAGCGCTCGAGGGAACGGGCATCACCTGCCCGCCCACGGACCGTGCGCTGCTGTACCGATACCTCGACTACTGCATTGCGCGGGGCCTGCTGCCGCCCGTGCCCGCAACCCGCCTTCCAACCGAAACGGCACTCCCGTGACGAACCCCACCTGGACGCCAGATTCCTGGCGGCACAAGCCCGTCAAGTACATGCCGGAGGACTATCCCGACGCGCAGGCCCTGGCCCAGACCGAGGCCGAGCTGTCCCGCCTGCCTCCGCTCGTCTTCGCGGACGAGACGCGCCAGCTCACCGCCCGGCTCGCCAGGGTCGCCGAAGGCAAGGCCATCCTGCTGCAAGGGGGCGACTGCGCGGAGAGCTTCAAGGAGTTCACCACCGACAACATCCGGGACACCTACCGGCTGCTGTTGCAGATGGCCATGGTGCTGACCTTCGCCGGCAACCGGCCGGTGGTGAAGGTGGGCCGCATCGCCGGGCAGTTCGCCAAGCCGCGCTCCAGTCCCATGGAGACGCTGGGCGGCGTCACCCTGCCCAGCTACCGCGGAGACATCATCAACGGCATGGAGTTCGACGCCCAGGCGCGAACGCCAGACCCGCGCCGGCTGCTCAAGGCCTATCACCAGTCCTCCGCCACGCTGAACCTGCTGCGAGCCTTCGCCCAGCGCGGCTACGAGGAGCTCGCCGAGCCCCAGCGCTGGCCCCAGGGCGGCATCAACCGCTTGCTGGCGGACCGCATCCTCGAATCCCTGTCGTTCATGCGGGCGCTGGGCGTCAGCCCGGAGCCTCGCAGCGGCTCCAACGCCATCGACTTCTTCACCAGCCACGAAGCCCTGCTCCTCAACGTGGAGGAGGCCATGACGCGCGCCGAGCCCGACGGCAGCGGCTGGTACGACGCGTCCGCGCACATGCTGTGGATTGGCGAGCGCACCCGCCAGCTCGACGGCGGCCATGTGGAGTTCATGCGCGGCATCCAGAACCCCATTGGCATCAAGTGTGGCCCCACCATGGAGCCCGATGAAGTGCTCCGGCTGATGGACCTCCTCAATCCCCAGGGCATCCCGGGCCGCATCACCCTCATCGGGCGGTTTGGCGCGGACCTGGTCGCGGAACGGCTGCCTCGGCTCATGGCCGCCACCCGCCGGGACGGGCGCCCGGTCATCTGGTCCATCGACCCGATGCACGGCAACACCCACAAGGCCGGCAATGGCTACAAGACGCGCTCCTTCGACCGCATCCTCACGGAGGTGTGTGGCTTCATGGACGCCGCCGCCGCGGAAGGCGTCCACCCCGGGGGCCTGCACCTGGAGATGACCGGGCAGAACGTCACCGAGTGCCTAGGCGGTCCCCAGCCCGTGACGGAAGACGACCTCTCCAGCCGCTACCACACCCACTGCGATCCGCGCCTCAACGCGGACCAGGCCCTTCAGTTGGCCTTCCTCGTCGCCGAATCCATGCCGTCCCTTCGCACGCACGAAGCCCGTGCGGCCTGAATCGCTGGAGCCTTTCGTGACCGCCTCGTTCTCACCGCGACAGGAGCGTCTGCTCATCCTGCTGCTGGCGGGCGTGCAGTTCACCCACTTGCTGGACTTCATGATCGTCCTGCCGCTGGGGCCGGAGTTCATGCGGCTGTTCAATCTGTCAGCCGCGCAGTTCGGAACGTTGGTGTCCTCCTACACGTTGGCCTCTGCCGCCATGGGCGTGCTGGGGCTCGCGTGGGTCGACAGGTTTGGCCGCAGAAGCACGTTGCTGGTCACCCTGGGAGGGTTCATCACAGCCACGCTGGCCTGCGGCGCGGCGCAGAGCCACGCGTGGCTGCTGGTGGCCCGGAGCCTCGCGGGAGGATGCGCGGGACTCATGGGCGCGGTCATCATGTCCATCATCGCGGACACCATCCCCGGTGAGCGCCGGGGCCAGGCCATCGGCACGGTGATGTCCTCGCTCGGCTTGTCCGCGGTGGCGGGTGTTCCCTTGAGCCTGGGCATGGCCAACATGCTCGGCTGGCGCGCACCCTTCTGGGCCATTGGCATCCTGGGGGCGCTCCTGTGGCTCGGGCTGCTCGCCGTGCTTCCGCGGCTGGATGCGCATGTCACCACGGACTCGGCACGTCAGGCGCCTTCCGTCACGGCGGTCTTCACCCCGGGCTTCGCGCTGGGCTGGCTGCTGAC
This sequence comes from Myxococcus sp. AB036A, assembly GCF_006547355.1. Classification (NCBI taxonomy): domain Bacteria; kingdom Pseudomonadati; phylum Myxococcota; class Myxococcia; order Myxococcales; family Myxococcaceae; genus Myxococcus; species Myxococcus sp. AB036A. Next base: position 80,141 of record NZ_VHLC01000002.1, read on the forward strand.
GTTCAGCATCGCCTTCTCCAGCTTCTTGCTGATTCCGTACCTGAGCGCGTTCATGGTCGGGAACCTCGGGTTGAAGCAGACCGACCTGCCCTGGGTGTACCTGGCTGGCGGCGCCGCCACGCTGCTCGCGGCGCGTCAGGTGGGCCGCTGGGTGGACCGGTTTGGCCCCGCCCGGGTGCTCGGGCTGTTGCTGGTGGGCACCATGGTGCCGCACCTGGGCTTCACGCACCTTCCCGCCGCTCCGCTGCCGGTGGTGATGGTCGCCTTCGTCCTCTTCATGTCCCTGACGTCCACGCGGCCCATCCCCACCATCGCGTTGATCTCCGCGAAGGTGCCGCCGCCGCTGCGTGGGCGGTACATGGCCATGAACATGGCCGCCAGTGACGGTGCCTCCGGGCTCGCGGCGTGGGCCAGCGGCCTGATGCTGGCCACCACGCCTGGCGGTGAGCTGGTGGGCTTCGGGCTGGCCGGATGGCTCGCCGTGGGCGTCACCACCGTCTCGCTCTTCATCCTCTGGACCTTTGGCCGTAGCGCCGTCCCGCTCAACGCGGCGCCCACGCCTCGGTGAATCGCAGTCTCCGTCTCGACCCACAGAAGGAAACGTTCATGGACACTCCCGTCAAGAAGCACCCTTCCCTGCCTCGTCCCATCCAGGGCGAGCTGAAGCTCGACCGCTCCAACCAGCTCCTCGCCGAGGCGCGGCGGCTGGTCCCCGGCGTCACGCAGTCCATGATGAAGCGCCCGGAGATGTTCGCGCTCGGCGCCTTCCCCGTGTTCCTGGCCAAGGGCAAGGGCGCGCTGGTGGAGGACGTGGACGGCCAGGAGTACATCGACTTCATCGGCGGCCTGGGCGCCAACATGCTGGGCCACAATGACCCGGCCGTGGTGAACGCCATCCGGGAGCACCTGGAGGAAGGTGTCCTCCACTCGCTGCCCACGCCGGTGGAGGTCTCCGCCGCCCAGACGCTGGTGGACCTCATCCCCGGCGCGGAGATGACTCGCTTCTTCAAGACGGGCGCGGATGCCACGTCCGCCGCGGTGCGCCTGGCGCGCCACATCACCGGCAAGCAGAAGATCATCACCGTCGGCTACAACGGCTGGCACGACCACTTCATGTTCGACACGCCGGGCGTCCCGGCCGCGCTGGCGGCGCTGACCCTCCGGATGCCGCTCTTCACGCCCCCGGACGAGCCGGCCCTGCTGGCCAGCATCGAGAAGAACGCCAGCGAGCTCGCCCTGGTGCTGCTGTCGGTGCCCTACAACCGGCCCCTCACCCCGGCCTTCCTGCAACAGGTGCGCGCCACGTGCAGCGCGAACAACGTCCTGTTCGCCCTGGACGAGGTCGTCACCGGCTTCCGGCTCGCCGTGGGCGGCGCCCAGGAGTTCTTCGACGTCCGCGCGGACTTCGTCACGCTGTCCAAGAGCATCGCTGGCGGCATGCCGCTGTCGGCCATCGCCGGTCCGGCGAAGCACCTGAGCCGCCTGAGCGAGCTCCAGGTGTCCACCACCTTCGGCGGTGAGCTGCTGTCGCTGTACGTGTGCGAGGCGGTGCTGAAGGGCTACCGGGATGGCGCCTACATCCAGCACCTGGCCTGCCTGGGCCGCAAGCTGCGCGAGGGCGTCAACGCCCAGGCGGAGGCCGCGGGCTCGTCGTTGCGCGTGATTGGCTACGACGCGATTCCCTTCTTCCTGTTCGCCAAGGACCCGGCGGAGCACGCGAAGCAGATGCAGCCCTTCCAGGCGGGCATGGCCCGCCGGGGCATCCTGCTGCGCCGCGACGTCACCTTCCTCAGCACGGCGCACACGGAGGAGCAGATTGACTACGCCATCGAGATGACGGGCGCAGTCCTCCGCTCCCTCGCGCAGCCGGCGGCGGCCTAGCCCTTCGCGTCGTGGTGGTCCGAGGTGCCGCGCTTCCAATAGCCCGTCACCCGGACCCAGCTCTTGTTGGCGCCACGCTCGTTGATGAGGTGGTCCTTGATGGGGCGCACGGTGTGCGCCTCACCCGCCACCCAGGCGAAGTAGTCCCCCTCGGGGAACTCCAGCCCACGGATGGCCTGCTGCAGCACGTCCGAGTGCCCCGCCTCCACGCCGTTGCGGTGCAGCCACGTCACCGTCGCGTTGGCGCGGGTGGTGAACTGCTGCTCCTCGGACGCGTCCGGGACTTCGCAGAACACGATGGCGCGCGTCCCCTCCGGCAGCTCCTCCAGGATGCGGCCAATGGCCGGCAGCGCTGACTGATCGCCCGCGAGCAGGTACCAACTGAAGTCCTGCGCCACGAACGTGGAGCCGCGCGGCCCACCCACGGCCAGCAGGTCACCCACCTGTGCCTTGCTCGCCCACGTCGTCGCGGGCCCCGTGCCGTGCACCACGAAGTCGATGTCCAGCTCGCCTGCCGCGGCGTCATAGCGGCGCGGCGTGTAGTCACGCGCGTCCGGCTTGCGCTCGCCTTCCTTCAGCACCAACCCCGTGGGCGTCACCGTGGGGATGACAGGCATGCGCTTGCCCTCCTCCGGGAACAGCAGCTTCACGTGGTCGTCCGCGCCGGGGCTGTAGAAGCCCTCCAGGTCCTCGCCCGCAAGGGTGATGCGGACCATCTGCGGCGTCACCCGCGTCACCCGCTTCACCTCCAAGAGACGGAACTTCACGGGGAACGGTCCCCGCCGATAGACACGCTCAGTCGTCGTCGTCACGAAAGCTCCAGTTATCGATATTGACTATCATTTTCGATACCATGAAGCCCCCAGACGGGCAACGAATGAAGGAGCCCCGCGGTGGCCGCCGCTCAGCGAACGGCCAGCCGCGGGGACGTCTGGCATGTGGGTTGACACGGCTTGCTCACATGCCAGCAAGCGACCTCAGCCGCAGGTCAGGGTCCACCGGCAGTTGTTGGACAGGCACTCCCGGGCGCTGCCGCAGATGGCGCCCTTGGGCTTCTTGTTCTGGCACTTGCCGGCGTTGAGCCCCCAGCCGCAGTACTGGGTGCTGGCGCAGTCGCTGTCGTTGGTGCAGGTGGAGCTGGTCGGATACTGGGCCGCGCGGGTCTCCTTCGGCACGTAGGCCGCCACACCGCTGGTGTCGATGTTCGTCGCGCTGTCCGCCATGCCGGCGCGCGTGCCGGTGGCCCGCTCCCACATCCGGATGAACGTCTCGGACGAGCCCTCCAGGCCCGTGGTGTTGACGCCGAGCTGCTTCAGGTCACGCACCACGTCCGGCAGCAGGCCCACGTGGGCCAGGCCGTAGTTGTCGAAGTCCGTGCCCAGCGGCGGCGGGCCAGCGGTGAGCTGCTGCTGGGCCTGGAACGCCGCCTCCGCGGCGAAGCCGGCCGAGCAGGCGCCGTGGGGGCCGAACCGCGGGCGGGTCTGCTGGATGAAGCCGTTGAGGTCCGCGCCGAAGCCCATGTTCACCTTGAGACCCAGGCGGCCGAACTCGTAGGCCTGCGCCAGCGAGCGCGTGGAGCCCTGGCAGTTGTTGGCGACCGGCGTGCGGGTGTAGTCGCGCGTCTCGTCGTGCGCGGTGCGCAGGCCGAACATGCCGCCCGTCTGGCGCAGGTAGCGGATGACGGACGCGGGCGTCGTCTTCTCGTTGGCGGCGAGCCCCGGGTGCATCACCTCACGGAAATGACCGTGGGAGATGTACATGGGGTAGTAGTTGCGGCTCTGGGCGATGGCGAACGTGTCGTCCACGGAGCGCTCGGACATGTGCGCCACGTCGACGAGCATGCCCTTGTTCATCATCTCGGCGACCAGCGCCCGGCCCTCGGACGTCAGGCCCTTGGTGTTCTTGCAGTTGGCGTCCACGTCGAAGCCCAGCGTGAAGCCGTTGCCCGTGAGGCCGCAGTCGGTGTCCACGTGGCAGTTCTCCAGGAACTGCGAGACCTGGAAGATGGCGTTGTGGGGCGCCGCGCCGCCGAAGCGGTTGTCCAGCTGGTGCACCGGCTGGATGGAGCGCACGCCCAGCGAGTAGACGCGGTTGAGCTCGGACTGCCAGTTCTTGGTGCCGAACAGCTTGCTCGACTCGATCGAGAGCACCATGGCCAGCTTGCCGGAGGCGATGATCTGCCGCGCGTGCGCCGGCGATAGCGCGATCTCCGCCCACGGCGTGCGAGCGTCGAAGTCACGCGCCATCTGCAGCTGCACGTCCACGTCCACCATCTCGTCACATGGACGCTTGATGTTCTGGTACGGCAGCGCCCTGCAGAGGAACTCGTTGCTCACCAGGGAGATGGTGACCAGGGACATGCCTCCCTGATGCGCCTGCTGCAGCCAGCCCTCCCAGGCCTGCTGATGCGCGATGGTGTCCCAGCGCGGCCACTGCGTGGGCACGCTCATCCGGCCCAGGTGGAGACCGGTGTCGCCCTCCGTCCCTTCGACCTCGCCGATGATTTCCGACGCCACCGCGCCGCCCACCCCGAACATCTGCGACAGCACCGGCACGCCGCTCAGGTTGATTCCGCCCGCGTTGGGGCACACGTTGAGCATGGAGCCCAGGTCCATGCGAACACGCGCGTGGTCGCTCTCCGGAAAGCCGCCGTCACAGCTCACCAGGGAGCCGTTGTGCTTGCCGTGGAACCAACCACCGCCGAACGCCTCCTCGGCGAACATGTGGTGGTGCATCTCCGCGAAGCCAGGAACCGAGACGGGTTGTGCGACTTCGCCCATCGCGGACTCCTCGACAGGCAACTCTTCATCCGTAGGTTGGCACCCCTGGCTCAGCGCCATGACGGACATGAGGGAGAGGGACAGGAAACGCCGTGGGGCTGCTCCGATACATCGCTGCATGCAGTGCACCTTTCCGGTACCGCGGGGAGGTGCACTCGAAGTACCAGGAGCGTGTCCTGTTTTTCAATTGTTTCAACTTTTTCTTGGAAAGTAAAACAGACAGGCGTCACACGGTGAGTCGGTGTGAAGCGTCACGTTACAAACGGCGTTCAGGACCCATGGGCAGGTGGGGCAAGCCCCCACCATCCACAGATTGACGCTCCAAGATGGTCTCGACCTCACGGAGCTGCTGATGACGATGTCCTGGCGTGCGACCCCGGTGCTGCTGACCTTTCTGGCCGCCTGTGAGCCGCCACCGGTGGACGACGCGCTCCTGTCATCCGCTGAAGCGCCCGCGCGGCGGCCCGCGGACCACCGAATGTGGGAGCCCTGCGGGACCAGCGTGCGCAGGCTCGCGGACATTCGCCTCGGCCCCCAGGAGGCAGCCATCCAGGAACGCCTCCACGGTGATGGCTTGCTCTTCTTCACCGCGGATGACGGTCAACACGGCGCCGAGCTGTGGACGAGCAGCGGCACACAGGGCGAAGGAACCCGGCTGCTCCGGGACATCGCGCCGGGACCGGAGGGCTCCAACCCTACCGGCCTCACACGCGTGGGAGACCGGCTCTTCTTCATCGCGGACGATGGGGTGAATGGCCGCGCCCTGTGGACCAGCGACGGCACGTCCGAAGGTACGTCTTTGGTGAAGCGCGTGCTTCCCATGGGCGCCGGACAGGGAGAGGGGCAGACGCTGGTCGCGTACCGGGGCCGGCTCTACTTCTCCGCCGCCGCGCCGGGTGGCGCGCACGGCAACGAGCTGTGGAGCAGCGATGGCACGGACGCGGGCACCCATGAGGTCGCGGACCTCGTCCCAGGCGAGGACAGTGCCTTCCCTCGCCGCTTCGCCGTTCACGACGGCTCGCTCTACTTCGTCATCAGCGTGGGCGAAGAGAACTGGCTCGTGCGAAGCGAAGGCGGCGCGGCCTTCACGCCCCTCCTCAAGGTCTTCGAGGACACGGTCATCTTCCGCATGAAGTCCGCGGGTGGAAGGCTCTTCTTCCTGGTGGACCCCGACAAAGGCGAGGCCACGCTCTACGTCACAGACGGCACGGCGGAGGGCACACGCCGCCTGCGCTTCTTTCCGGGCCGGTACCCACACGACCTGGTCGCGTTCCAGGGCCGGCTCTATTTCAGCGCGGGCTCGGACGCCCCGGAGGGCGAGGAACTGTGGGTCAGCGACGGCACGGTGTCCGGCACGCGGCGGGTGAAGGACATCCGGCTCGGAGCGGAGGGCTCGGCGCCGGCGTTCCTGGCCGTGCTTGGAGAGCACCTCTACTTCGCGGCGGATGACGGCCGACACGGCCGCGAGCTGTGGGTGAGCGATGGCACGTCGAGAGGAACGAAGCTCTTCGCGGACCTGGTGCCCGGGACGGAGGGCGCATCTCCGACCGAGGTGACTGCCTTCCAGGGCTGGCTCTTCTTCGGCGCGACGACGGGGCATGGATCGGAGCCCTGGGTGAGCAACGGCACTGTGTCCGGTACCCGGAAGCTCGACGCAGGGACAGCGCGAGCCCCACGCGCGTTCATCCGCTCCGGCTGGGACGTGTTCTTCACCGCCGAGGACGAAGCCAGCGGGCGCGAGCTCTACGCCCTGCCCTTCCGCCCCGCCAGCGAGTGCAATCAGGCGAACCCCTGAGCCCTCACGGAGATGGCGTTCGCCCCCGTCTGGCTTTGGTGAACAGGTCACGGAGCTGTGGGTCAGCGACGGCACCTCCGCGGGAACCCGCCTGGTGAAGGGCATCCCCCGGGCACGGGAGCGGTGTTGCCGCGGCATCTGACTGCCGCGGCGGGCATCCTCATCAGCTGCGGCAGGTTGACGTCTATGAGGACGACTTCAGCGCCATCGTCTCCGCGATCACGTCAACCGCTGGCGCCCTGAGGATGGAGTGGTGGTCACCGGAGAGTTCGTGCACCTCCACCCCTCCTGCCGCCAGCGATCCCCAGCCGCCATCCGTGCCCGTGGGTACGTGCGTCTCGCTCGCGCGCAGCAGCGTGACGCGGCCACCGTAGCGTCCTGGTTGATAATCCCAGAGGGCGCGGAGGTTGCTCTCGTAGACACGGTACAGCGCGTGGAGTTGTTCGGCTCCAACGCCCTGAGCCAGAACGCCGGTGCGCCGCCCCAGTTCCAACAGGCGGCCCAGCAGCGAAGCCTCGTCCGCGGAATGCGCATCCGCCATCAACTCCGCGACGGGCAGGCCCAGGAGCTGGCCCGTGAACTCCACGAACCGAGCGGCAATCCACTCCGCGCCCACGGGTTCCTCTGTCCGCTGATCGAAGGCGTAGGCGTCGATGAGCGTCAGCTGCTCCACCTGCTCCCCCTGCTGCTCCAACTGCCGCGCCATTTCGAACGCCACGACACCTCCCAAGGACCACCCCGCCAGCCGGTATGGCCCGCTGGCCTGGACGCCGCGCATGGCCTCCACATAGGTGGAGGCCATCGCCTCCACGGTCCCCAGCGGTGCCCGCTCGCCTTCGAGGCCCGGGGCCTGGAACGCGTAGAACGGCTGGTCCGGCCCCAGGCGCCGCGACAGTTCCAGGTACGGCAGGACGTTTCCGCTGACTGGGTGGACGCAGAAGACGGGCCGCTGCGAACCGCCGTTCTGAATCGGCACCAGCGGGGACACGTGCCCGGGTGTCTGCCGGAGCCGAGAAGCCAGCTCCGCCAGCGTCCCCGCCTGGAACAGTGAAACCACGGGCAGGCTGCGTCCCAGGCGCTCGCGGATGAGCGACACCATCCGCATGGCCAGGAGCGAGTGCCCTCCCAGTTCGAAGAAGTCGGAGTGGATGCCAATGGGGCCGGTGCCCAGCAACTCCTCCCAGATGCGCGTGAGCAGGAGCTCCAGTGCATCCCGAGGCGCCACATAGGCCCGCGTCGACTCCGGACGGAGTGCGTCCGGCGCCGGGAGCGCCTTGCGGTCCACCTTGCCATTGGGCGTCAGCGGCAGCGAGGCCAGCACCATCACCACCGAGGGCGCCATGAAGTCCGGCAGCCCTTCTTTCACGTAGCGCCGGAGCGCCGTGGCGTCGGGCACCCTGCCCGGATGGGGCACGATGTACGCCACCAGGCGCCGTCCTTCGCTCCCGTCGTCGCGCACGAGCACCACGGCCTCGCGCACGTCCAGATGCCTGCGCAACACGGCCTCGATTTCGCCCAGCTCGATTCGGAAGCCACGCACCTTCACCTGCTGGTCGATTCGGCCCAGGTACTGCAGCACGCCATCCGGCAACCACCGCACGCGATCTCCGGTGCGGTACAGCCGCGCTCCGGGCCGCGGACTGAACGCGTCGGGAACGAAGCGCTCTGCGGTCAACTCGGGCCGGTCGACATACCCTCGGGCAAGCCCATCCCCGCCCAGGTACAGCTCGCCCGCCACGCCCTGAGGCACGGGTTGACCGAGCGCATCCAGCACGTACGCGCGAGTCCCCTCAATCGGCCGCCCCACGGTGGGCTCCCGCGTGGCGCCGCGAGGGGCCACGGTCCAGGTCGAGTACGTCGTGTCCTCGGTGGGGCCGTAGAGGTTGAGCACGCGCTGCACACCGGGCGCGGACTGGTGGATGGCTTCCACCAGGGATTGGGCCAGCGGTTCTCCCGCCAGGTTCACCGTGCGCACCGAGTCCGGCACGGCATGGGCACGCACCAACTCCGCCATCGCGGAGGGCACCGTGTTGACGAGCGTCACCCGCCGGGCCCCCGGGAGCGACGGCAACTCCAAGGCATTGCGAGCGATGACCACAGACCCGCCACGGATGAGCGGCGCGAACATCTCGAACACGGACAGGTCGAAGTTGAGCGACGTGGAGGCGAGGACCCCTGCCAGCTCGTCCGACGAGAACGCCTGCGTCGTCCAGCGCAGGAAGGCCACGGCGCTGCGATGCGCCAGGGCCACGCCCTTCGGCCGGCCCGTGCTGCCCGACGTGAACAGCACGTAGGCGAGATGGTCCGGAGCGGACCTGGGCACCGGCGCCGCCTCGGCTTCCGCCACGAGCCCATCCGCATCGTCGAGCGCCAACCGGGCCACGTCCCCGTGAGGCAGCGCGTCGAGCAGCGCGCGCTGGCCCACCAGGACGCGAGGCTGGGAGTCCTCGATGATGAAGGCCAGCCGCTGGCTCGGGTATGCCGGGTCCAACGGGACGTACGCGCCACCCGCCTTGAGGATGCCGAGCACCGCGATCAGCAGGTCCGCATTGCGCTCTGCACAGAGGCCCACGCGGACCTCCGGCCCGACGCCCAGCGTGCGGAGCTTCCGCGCCAGCCGGTCCGACCGCTGCATGAGCTCGCGGTACGTGAGCACTTCGTCACCAGCCACCACCGCCACGGCGTCGGGAGTGGCCGCCGCCTGCCGTTCGACCAGGGCGTGGATGCTCGTCTCCGAGATGTCGCCGGAGCCGGTCTCATTCCACTCCACCAGCAACCGCCGCTGTTCATCCGCGTCCAGCAAGGGCAGCGCGTACACGGACCGATCCGGCTCCGCCACGGCACCTTCAAGCAGCGTCTTCAGGTGGGCCAGAAGTCGCGCCGCAGTCTCGGGCTCGAAGAGGACGGTGCTGTACTCCAGTCCACCGGAGAAGCCGTCCTTGCCTTCCACGAAGCCGAGCGAGAGGTCGAACCGCGACACCCGGTGCTCCACGGCGACGTGCTTCATCCCCATGCCGGCCTGCGCGTCTCCTCCAGCATCTGGCGTGCTGTCGAAGGTGAGCATGACCTGGAACAGCGGCGAATGACTGAGGCTGCGCTCCGGACGCAGCGCCTCGACGAGCTTTTCGAAAGGCACGTCCTGGTGCGCGTAGGCGCCAAGCGTGACCTCCCGGACCCGAGCCAGCAGCTCACGGAAGGACGGGCTCCCCTCCAGCCGGGTTCTGAGCACCAGCGTGTTCACGAAAAAGCCAATGAGCCCCTCCGTCTCCGCGCGAGTGCGTCCGGCGATGGGCGAACCGACGCTCACGTCGTCCTGCCCTGAGTAACGCGCCAGCACGGCCTGGAACGCCGCCAGCAGCACCATGAACGGCGTGACGCCTTCACGGCGGGCGAGTGCATGCACCGCCTCCGACAGCTCACGGCCCAACGAGAAGGGCACGTACGCCCCTTCCAGGGACTGGACTGCCGGACGCGGCCTGTCCGTGGGCAGCTCCAGCAACCGGGGCGCGCCGTCCAGGCGTTGCTTCCAGTAGCCGAGCTGCGCATCCAGGACGTCCCCCTGGAGCCACTCGCGCTGCCAGACCGCGTAGTCCGCGTACTGAAGCGGTAGCTCCGGCAGGTGCGACGGCTGCCCCTGGGAGAAGGACGCATAGAGCTCGGTCAGCTCGCGAACCAGGAGCCCCATGGACCAACCGTCCGAGACGATGTGGTGCATCACCAGCACCAACACATGGTCCTGCTCCGACATCGCGAGCAAGGCGATCCGCAGCAGCGGGCCGCTTTCCAGGTCGAACGGGCGCTGCGACGCCTCTTGCGCGATCCGCTGCGCCTCCTCTTCCCTCCGCGCCGCTGGCAGCGAGCGCAGGTCCACGATGTCGAGCCGCGCGCCACCCCGTGGGTCGATGACCTGTACCGGCGAACCGCCCTCAGTCCGGAACGTGGTGCGCAGCGCCTCGTGACGCTGGACCAGCGCGTCGAAGCTCTGCGTCAGCGCGGGAACGTTCAAGGCGCCCGTCAACCGCACCGACGCCGGGACGTTGTAGACGGTGCTGTCAGGCTCCAACTGCGCGAGGAACCACAAGCGCTGCTGGGCGAATGACAGGGGAAGCGCCCTGTCGCGAGGAACCCGTACCAACTGTGGTGGCTGCGCGCCGCCATCCGTTTTCGAAGTGTGGTCCAGCCGATGGGCGAGCTTCTCCACCGTTGGACACTCGAAGATGTCTCGAAGGGGGAGCTCTACTTGGAGTTCCTCCCGCACGCGCGACACCAACTGCGTTGCCAGCAAAGAGTGTCCGCCCAGTTCGAAGAAGTCTCCGTCGAGCCCGACCCGCTCGACCTTTAGGACGTCGACGAAGATTGCGGCCAACGCCTTTTCGGTCGCTGTTCGAGGCGCCACATATTTCTCGCTCGCCGTGCCCTCTGTGTCCGGCGCGGGAAGCGCCTTGCGGTCCACCTTGCCGTTCGGTGTCAGCGGCAGCGACTCCAGAACCACATACGCCGACGGCACCATGTACTCCGGTAGCCGCTGCTTCACGTAGCTTCGCAGTGCACCCGCATCCAGTGCGGCCCCTCCCTGCGCCGTCACGTAGGCCACCAACCGCTTGCCTTCGCCTCCATCCTCCCGCGCCACCACCACTACTTCGTTGACGCCACTGTGCTGGGCCAGCGCCGCTTCCACTTCTCCCAACTCGATGCGGTAGCCCCTTACCTTCACCTGCGTGTCCGCTCGGCCCAGGAACTCCAACGTCCCGTTCCCCAGCCACCGCACCACGTCCCCCGTGCGGTACAGCCGCGCTCCTTCGCCGTACGGATTCGGCACGAAGCGCTCCGCCGTCAGCTCCGGGCGTCCCACGTACCCCACTGCCAGGCCGTCTCCGCCCACGAACAGCTCACCCGGAACGCCTACCGGCACCGGGCGCATCCCCACGTCCAGCACATAGGCCACCGTGTTCTTCACCGGCCGGCCGATGGACACCGACACCCCGACTTCCTCCGGCCTCTCCATCCGGTACGTGCTGGAGAACGTCGTGTTCTCCGTCGGGCCATACCCGTTGATGAGCACACCACCCGCTGCCAGCCGCTCCTTCACACGGGACACTGGCAGCGCGTCACCACCCGCCAGCAACTGGCGGACACTGGCCAGGGCCTTCGGCTGCCGCGCCTGCATCTGCTCGAAGAGCGCAGCCGTCAGCCACAGCGACGTCACGCCTGACGACTCCAGCTTCCGGCCCAACTCCTCCAACGTCGGGGTCCCTGCCGGGTACACCACCAACCGCGAGCCGTGCAGCAACGCGCCCCACACTTCAAGCGTCGATGCGTCGAAGGAGATGGGCGCCAGTTGCAGCCACACCTCTTCGGGCCCGAAGTGCGCGAAGTCCGTCCCCAGCACCAAGCGAGACACTGCGCGGTGAGGCACGCCTACGCCCTTCGGCTTCCCCGTGCTTCCTGACGTGAACATCACGTACGCCAGGTTGCCTCCACCCACATGGGCGCTCAGCGTGCTCTCCGGTTGATGTGCAATCTGCGTGTCCCACTCCGTGTCCACGCACACCACCAGCTCGCCGCCCGTGGCCACCTCGTCCGCCAGCTTCTCCTGCGCCACCAGCAATGCGACGCCGGCCTCTGCCTTCATCCACGCCAGGCGCTCCAGCGGATAGCTGGCATCCAGCGGCACGTACACGCCTCCCGCCTTCAGGATGCCCAGCACGCTCACCACCAGCTCCAGCGAGCGCTCCACGCACAAGCCCACCCGGACTTCCGGCCCTACACCCATGGACCTCAGGTGGTGCGCCAACTGGTTCGCACGTCGGTTCAATTCCGCGTACGTCAGTCGCTGGCCCTCGTACTCCACCGCCACCGCGTCCGGCGTCCGCTGTGCCTGCTGCTCGAAGAGAGCACTCAGGCTCGCATCGCGTGGGTACGTCGACGCCGTCCCGCTCCATTCCTTCACCAGTCGCTGCTGCTCCTCACTGCCCATCAACGGCAGCTCGGCCAGCCGCGTCTCCGGCTCAGCGACGGCGGCCTCCAACAGCACCCTCAGTTGCCCTAGCAGCCGCTCCATCGTCTCGGCTTCGAACAGGTCGCTGTTGAACTCCAACGCGCCCGTCAGTCCGCCTGCGCTCGACGCTCCCAAGCCAAGCGTCAAGTCGAACTTCGACGTCTTCCCAGTCGACTCCGCTGCCTCCAACGTCAGTCCGGGCAGGCTTACCGCGCCTCCCGGAGTGTTCTGCAGCACCAACATCACCTGGAACAGCGGGCTGCGGCTCAGGTCCCGCTCCGGCTGCAGCTCCTCCACCAGCCTCTCGAAAGGCACTTCCTGGTGCGCGTACGCCCCCAGCGTCACTTCGCGCACCTGCGCCAGCAACTCACGGAAGCTGGGATTGCCATCCAGTCGTGTCCGCAGCACGAGCGTGTTCACGAAGAAGCCAATCAACTCCTCCGTCTCGGCTCGCGTGCGATTGGCGATGGGGGAGCCTACAGAGACGTCGTCCTGGCGCGCATAGCGCGACAGCACCACCTGGAAGGCCGCCAGCAGCACCATGAAGGGCGTCGCGTTCTCCCGCTGCGCCAGCCCCTTCACGCCCTCCCACAACTCCTTCGGCCACTCCAGCCCTCTCGTGTCCCCTCGGTACGTCTGGACCGCCGGCCTCACCTTGTCCGTCGGCAACTCCAACGCCGCTGGCGCACAAGCTAGCTGCTTCCGCCAGTACCCGAGCTGCTCCTCCAGCACCTCACCCTTCAGCCACCCTCGCTGCCATACCGCGTAGTCCGCGTACTGCACCGCCAGCTCCGCCAGCGGTGACTCGCGCCCCTGCGAGTACGCCTCGTACAGGGCCACTAATTCCCTCACCAGCACGCCCATCGACCAGCCGTCCGACACGATGTGGTGCATCACCAGCACCAACACGTGCGCTTCTTCCCCCTCCTTCAGCAGCGTCGCCCTCAGCAGCGGGCCCGTCTCCAGGTTGAACGGACGAAGTGCTTGAAGTTCCGTTCGACGCTGGACCTCCAAGGGCTTCTCCGTACCCTGGAGCGCACTCAGGTCCACGAACTCCAACGCGCCCCGTCCTGAGGGAGAGATGACCTGGGTGGGAACGCCTGCCTCGGAACGGAAGGTCGTGCGCAGCGCCTCATGACGGAGAACGAGTGAATGGAAGCTCCGTTCCAGCGCCGCAACATCAAGGACCCCCGAAAGCTTCACTGCCACGGGCACGTTGTAGAAGGCACTGTCGGGGTCAAGCTGGTGGAGGAACCACAGCCGTTGCTGCGCGAACGACAGAGGAAGCGCGCCGTCGCGTGAAGCGCGAACCAGCGGAGGGCCTCTCAGCCCAGCAGCGACTCCCGAGGCACCGCCCAGCCACCTCGCCAGCGTCTCAACAGACCGGGACTCGAAAACGGTCCTGAGTGGCAGTTCAACCTGGAAGGACTCGCGGACGCGTGACACCAACTGCGTGGCCAGCAGCGAGTGGCCACCCAGCTCGAAGAAGTCTTCATCGACGCTGACGCGCTCGACGTTCAGCACCTCGGAGAAGATGGACGCTAGTTTCTCCTCAGTCGCCGTGCGGGGTGCTTCAAAGTGCGCCGTCTTCGGACCCTGGGCGTCCGGCGCGGGCAGCGCCTTGCGGTCCACCTTGCCGTTCGGCGTCAGCGGCAGCGACACCAGCACCACGTACACCGACGGCACCATGTACTCCGGTAGCCGCTGCTTCACGTGGCTTCGCAGTGCACCCGTGTCCAGCGAGGCCCCTTCCTGCGTCGTCACGTAGGCCACCAACCGCTTGCCTTCGCCTCCATTCTCCCGCGCCACCACCACGGCTTCGTTGACGCCACTGTGCTGGGCCAGCACCGCTTCCACTTCGCCCAGCTCAATCCGGTAGCCCCGCACCTTCACCTGCGTGTCCGCTCGGCCCAGGAACTCAAGCGTCCCGTTCCCCAGCCACCGCACCACGTCCCCCGTGCGGTACAGCCGCTCTCCCTCACCGAATGGGCTTGGTACGAAGCGCTCCGCCGTCAGCTCCGGGCGGCCCACGTACCCCACTGCCAGGCCGTCTCCGCCCACGTACAGCTCACCCGGAACGCCCACAGGCACTGGGCGCATTGCCCCGTCCAGCACGTAGGCCACGGTGTTCTTCACCGGCCGGCCGATGGACACCGAGGCGCCTACTTCTTCCGGCTTCTCCATCCGGTACGTGCTGGAGAACGTCGTGTTCTCCGTCGGGCCATACCCATTGATGAGCACACCGCCCGCTGCCAGCCGCTCCTTCACGCGGGACACCGGCAGAATGTCTCCTCCAGCGAGCACCTGTTTCACGTTGGCCAAGGCCTGCGGCTGCCGCGCCTGCATTTGCTCGAAGAGCGCCGCTGTCAGCCACAGTGACGTCACGCCTGAAGACTCCAGCTTCCGGCCCAACTCCTCCAGCGACGGTGTCCCAGCCGGGTACACCACCAACTTCGCGCCGTGCAGCAGTGCCCCCCACAGCTCCAGCGTCGATGCGTCGAAGGAAATCGGTGCCAGTTGCAGCCACACTTCCTCGGGCCCGAAGTGCGCGAAGTCCGTTCCCAGCACCAATCGAGACACCGCGCGGTGCGGCACGCCCACACCCTTCGGATTACCGGTACTTCCCGACGTGAACATCACGTACGCCAGGTTTCCACCGCCCACGTTGGCGCTCGAAATGCTCACGGGATGGTGGGCAATCTGCGTGTCCCACTCCGTGTCCACGCACACCCTGGACTCGGTGTCACCGAGCCTCATGGACTCGAGCAGCTTCTGCTGCCCCACCAGCAGCGTGACGCCTGCTTCCTGCTTCATCCATGCCAGGCGCTCCAGCGGATAGCTGGCATCCAACGGCACGTAAACGCCTCCCGCCTTCAAGATGCCCAGCACGCTCACCACCAGCTCCAGCGAGCGCTCCACGCACAACCCCACCCGCACCTCGGGCCCCACCCCCATGCTTCTCAGGTGGTGTGCCAGCTGGTTGGCGCGTCGGTTCAGCTCCGCGTACGTCAGCCGCCGGTCCTCATACTCGACCGCCACCGCGTCCGGCGTCCGCTGAGCCTGTGCGTCGAACAACTGCGCCAACGACGCTTCTCGTGGGTAATGCGCAGTCGCCCCGCTCCACGCCTTCACCAAACGCCGCTGCTCTTCACTGCCCATCAGCGGCAGTTCGGCCAGCCGCGTCTCAGGCCGAGCGACGGCCGCATCCAACAACACCCGCAGATGTTCCAGAAGCCGCTCCATCGTCTCGGCTTCAAACAGGTCGCTGTTGAACTCGAGGCCTCCAGAAAGGCCCTCATCCGTCTCACTCAACCCGAGCGTCAAATCGAACTTCGATGTCTTCGCTGACGACTCGGCTGCCTCCAGCTTCAGCCCCGGCAGGCTCACCGCCCCTCCCGGCGCGTTCTGCAGCACCAACATCACCTGGAACAGCGGGCTGCGGCTCAAGTCCCGCTCCGGCTGCAGCTCCTCCACCAACCGCTCGAAGGGCACTTCCTGGTGCGCGTACGCACCCAACGTCACTTCACGCACCTGCGCCAGCAACTCACGGAAACTTGATGCCGCAGACACCTTCGTCCGCAGCACCAGCGTGTTCACGAAGAAGCCAATCAGCCCCTCCGTCTCAGCCCTCGTCCGGTTCGCTATCGCCGTCCCGACGCACACGTCTTCCTGCCTCGCGTACCTCGACAGCACCACCTGGAAGGCCGCCAGCAGCACCATGAAGGGTGTCGCGTTCTCCCGCTGCGCCAGCCCCTTCACGCCCTCCCACAGCTCCTTCGGCCACTCCAGCCCTCTCGTGTCTCCTCGGTACGTCTGGACCGCCGGCCTCACCTTGTCCGTCGGCAACTCCAACGCCGCTGGCGCACCCGCTAGCTGCTTCCTCCAGTACCCGAGCTGCTCTTCCAGCACTTCCCCCTTCAGCCACTCTCGCTGCCACACCGCGTAGTCCGCGTACTGCACTTCCAGCTCCGCCAGCGGTGACTCGCGCCCCTGCGAGTACGCCTCGTACAGGGCCACCAACTCCCTCACCAGCACGCCCATCGACCAGCCGTCCGACACGATGTGGTGCATCACCAGCACCAACACGTGCGCTTCTTCCCCCTCCTTCACCAGCGTCGCCCTCAACAGCGGCCCTGTCTCCAGGTTGAACGGGCGAAGCGCCTCTTGCTCCGCGAGGCGTTTTGTCTCCAGCCCTCCTTCACCGTCGTTTGGAGTTCCGCATGCCAAGACTTCCAACCGGGTCGATGCAGTGTCGGAGACGATCTGGACGGGCATCCCGTCCTGATCACGGAAGGTGGTTCGCAACGATTCGTGTCGGCGTACCAACTCATCGAAGCTACGGCGCAACGCTGCAACGTCGAGGACGCCTGTGAGCCTCACTGCGACCGGCACGTTGTAGAAGGCGCTGCCAGGCTCCAGTTGGTCAAGGAACCACAGTCGCTGCTGAGCGAACGACAACGGCAATGTCCCCTGGCGCAGTGCCCGCTTCAGTGGTGGCGCCTGGGGCATCAAGCCCCCCACCTGTGCGTAGCCCAGCCGGAGGGCCAGCTTCTCCACCGTCGGAGATTCGAAGACGTCCCTCAGGGGGAGTTCCACCTGGAAGGACTCGCGGACGCGTGACACCAACTGGGTGGCCAGCAGCGAGTGGCCCCCCAGTTCGAAGAAGTCTTCATCGACGCTGACGCGCTCGACGTTCAGCACCTCGGTGAAGATGGACGCCAGCTTCTCCTCAGTCGCCGTGCGGGGCGCCTCGAAGTGCGTCGTCTTCGGCCCCTGGGCGTCCGGTGCGGGCAGCGCCTTACGGTCCACCTTGCCGTTCGGCGTCAGCGGCAGCGACTCCAGCACCACGTACGCTGACGGCACCATGTACTCCGGTAGCCGCTGCTTCACATGGCTTCTCAGCGCGCTGGACTCCAGACTCGTGCCCGTGCGCGCTGTCACATACGCCACCAGTCGCTTGCCTTCGTTCCCGTCCTCCTGCGCCACCACCACGGCTTCGTTGACGCCACTGTGCTGGGCCAGCACCGCTTCCACTTCACCCAGCTCAATCCGGTAACCGCGCACCTTCACCTGCGTGTCCGCTCGGCCCAGGAACTCCAACGTCCCGTTCCCCAGCCACCGCACCACGTCCCCCGTGCGGTACAGCCGCTCTCCCTCACCGAATGGGCTTGGTACGAAGCGCTCCGCCGTCAGCTCCGGACGCCCCGCGTACCCCACTGCCAGCCCGTCTCCGCCCACGTACAGCTCACCCGGAACGCCCACAGGCACTGGACGCATTGCCCAGTCCAGCACGTAGGCCACCGTGTTCCTCACTGGCCGGCCAATGGACACCGAGGCACCTACGTCCTCCGGCCTCTCCATCCGGTACGTGCTGGAGAACGTCGTATTCTCCGTCGGGCCATACCCGTTGATGAGCACACCACCCGCTGCCAGCCGCTCCTTCACACGGGACACCGGGAGCGCGTCGCCCCCTGCAAGCAGCTGACGAACGCTGGCCAGGGCCTTCGGCTGCCGTGCCTGCATCTGCTCAAAGAGCGCAGCCGTCAGCCACAGCGACGTCACGCCTGACGACTCCAGCTTCCGGCCCAACTCCTCCAACGTCGGAGCCACTGCCGGGTACACCACCAACCGAGAGCCGTGCAGCAGTGCGCCCCACACTTCCAGCGTTGATGCGTCGAAGGAGATGGGTGCCAGTTGCAGCCAGACTTCCTCAGGCCCGAAGTGCGCAAAGTCCGTCCCCAGCACCAGGCGAGACACTGCTCGGTGAGGCACGCCTACGCCCTTCGGCTTCCCTGTGCTTCCCGACGTGAACATCACATACGCCAGGTTGCCTCCCCCCACACGCGTGCTCGGTGCGACCTCCGGTTGCAGGGCAATCTGCGTGTCCCACTCCGTGTCCACGCACACCACCAGCTCGCCACCCGTAGCCACTTCGTCCGCCAGCTTCTCCTGCGCCACCAACACGGCGACGCCGGCCTCCGCCTTCATCCACGCCAGGCGCTCCAGCGGATAGCTGGCATCCAGCGGCACATACACGCCCCCTGCCTTCAGGATGCCCAGCACGCTCACCACCAGCTCCAGTGAGCGCTCCACGCACAAGCCCACTCGCACCTCGGGCCCAACGCCCATGCCCTTCAGGTAGTGCGCCAGCTGGTTGGCACGGCGATTCAACTCCGCGTACGTCAACCGCCGGTCCTCGTACTCCACCGCCACCGCGTCCGGCGTCCGCTGAACCTGCGCCTCGAAGAGGGAACTCAGGCTGGCATCGCGTGGGTACTCCGACGCCGTCCCGCTCCATTCCTTCACCAGCCGCTGCCGCGCCTCACTGCCCATCAGCGGCAGCTCGGCCAGTCGCGTATCCGGTTCGGCGACGCCGGCGTCCAACAGCACCCTCAAGTGTCCAAGCATCCGGTCCATCGTCCCGGCCTCGAACAAGTCGCTGTTGTAGTTGACCATCGCCCTGACGCCGTCCGGCACCTCCTCCATCACCAGAGACAGGTCGAACTTCGACGTCCGCCCCTCCGACTCCACGCCAGACAGCGTGAGGCCGTCCCCGAGCTTCACCTCCGTCACGGGCGTGTTCTGCAGCGTCAGCGTCACCTGGAACAGCGGACTGCGGCTCAGGTCACGCTCGGGCTGAAGCTCCTCCACCAGCTTCTCGAACGGCACGTCCTGGTGCGCATACGCGCCGAGCGTCACCTCTCGCACCTGAGCGAGCAGCTCACGGAAGGTTGATGCCGGGACCACCTTCGTCCGCAGCACCAGCATGTTCGTGAAGAAGCCGATCAGCCCCTCCGTCTCGCCTTGCGTGCGCCCTGCGATAGGCGACCCCACGCACACGTCGTCCTGTCTCGCGTAGCGGGCCAGCACCACCTGGAAGGCCGCCAGCAGCACCATGAACGGCGTTGCTCCTTCACGCTGTGCCAGGGCCTTCACCCGCTCCCACAAGGCCAGGGGCCAGGACTGGTCGAGATGTCCTCCTCGGAAGCTCTGCGCCGCGGGCCGCGGTTTATCTGTCGGCAGCTCCAGCGATTGGGGTGCCCCCTTCAGCTGCCGCTTCCAGTATGCGAGTTGCGACTCCAGCACCTCGCCCTTCAGCCACTCCCGCTGCCACAGCGCGTAGTCCGGGTACTGCACTGGCAGTTCCGGTAGCAGTGAGGGACGCCCATGCAAGAACGCCTCGTAGAGTGCGGTTACATCCCGCACGAGGACGCCCATGGACCACCCATCAGACACGATGTGGTGTGTCACCAGGATCAGCACGTGATCTTGATCGGACAGCTTCAGGAGCGTCACGCGCAGCAAAGGGCCACGTTCGAGATCAAACCGCTGGTGTACCTCCTGTTCGACCAGACGAGTGACTTCCGCCGTGCGCGCGGCCTCCGCCGATGACTCCAGCCCCACGCTTCGGAAGGCCAGCACCGGCTCGGCTGCGATGATTTGAACGGGTTTTCCATCCCGAGTGCTGAACGTCGTCCGCAGCGACTCGTGGCGCCGCACGAGCTCCACGAAGCTCCGCTCAAGCACCTCGGCCTGGAGCGGCCCCTCTACCCGAAGGACGGCCGGCACATTGTAGGAGGCGCTCCCTCGCTCCATCTGGTCCAGGAGCCATAGCCGCTGCTGCGCGAACGACGGAGGCAACACCCAGCTCCCATCCGCTCGTGGCTTCAGGGGCGGAGCGGTGATCGACGCTCCCGTGCGAATGGCTTGGTCTACCCGCTCGGCCAGGAGCGACAGCGTGGGAGCCTCGAACAATTCACGGAGCGGGAGCTCGATTCGGAAGGTGCTCCGAATCCGCGACACCATCTGTGTTGCCAACAGTGAGTGGCCCCCCAGTTCGAAGAAATTGTCCTTCGAACCCACCCGCTCCACGCCCAGCACCTGCGAGAAAATCCCAGCGAGCAGTTCCTCTGTGGGAGTGCGCGGCGCCACATAATCGGAACCTGGCGTGCCCAGCATCGTCACCGGAGCAGGCAGAGCCTTGCGGTCCACTTTTCCGTTCGGCGTCAGCGGCAGCGACTCCAGCACCACGTACACCGACGGCACCATGTACTCCGGTAGCCGCTGCTTCACGTGGTTTCTCAGTACACCCGTGTCCAGCGAGGCACCTTCCTGCGCCGTCACGTAGGCCACCAACCGCTTGCCTTCGCCTCCATCCTCCCGCGCCACCACCACGGCTTCGTTGACGCCACTGTGCTGGGCCAGCGCCGCTTCCACTTCGCCCAGCTCAATCCGGTAGCCCCGCACCTTCACCTGCGTGTCCGCTCGGCCCAGGAACTCCAACGTCCCGTTCCCCAGCCACCGCACCACGTCCCCCGTGCGGTACAGCCGCTCTCCTTCGCCGTACGGATTCGGTACGAAGCGCTCCGCCGTCAGCTCCGGGCGGCCCACGTACCCCATAGCAAGGCCATCTCCGCCCACGTACAGCTCACCCGGCACCCCCACCGGCACTGGACGCATTGCCCCGTCCAGCACGTAGGCCACCGTGTTCTTCACCGGCCGGCCGATGGACACCGACACCCCGACTTCCTCGGGCTTTTCCATCCGGTACGTGCTGGAGAACGTCGTGTTCTCCGTCGGGCCGTACCCGTTGATGAGCAGGCCACCTGCCGCCAGACGCTCCTTCACTCGGGACACCGGGAGCGCGTCACCACCCGCCAGCAACTGGCGGACACTGGCCAGGGCCTTCGGCTGCCGCGCCTGCATCTGCTCGAAGAGCGCCGCCGTCAGCCACAGCGACGTCACGCCGGACGACTCCAGCTTCCGGCTCAACTCCTCCAGCGACGGCGTCTCCGCCGGGTACACCACCAACCGCGAGCCGTGCAGCAACGCGCCCCATACCTCCAGCGTCGATGCATCGAAGGAAATCGGTGCCAGTTGCAGCCACACTTCCTCAGGCCCGAAGTGCGCGAAGTCCGTCCCCAGCACCAATCGAGAAACTGCTCGGTGCGGCACGCCTACGCCCTTCGGCTTCCCCGTGCTTCCTGACGTGAACATCACGTACGCCAGATGCCCACCGGCCACACTGGAACGCAGGTTGCTTTCTGGCTGATGCGCAATCTGAGCGTCCCACTCCGTGTCCACGCACACCCTGGACTCGGTGCCGGAGAGCATCATGGACTCGAGCAGCTTCTGCTGCCCCAGCAGCAGCGTGACGCTCGCCTCCTGCTTCATCCACGCCAGGCGCTCCAGCGGGTAGCTGGACTCCAGCGGGACGTACACGCCTCCCGCTTTCAAGATGCCCAGCACGCTCACCACCAGCTCCAGCGAGCGCTCCACGCACAACCCCACCCGCACCTCAGGCCCCACACCCATGCTCCTCAGGTGGTGTGCCAACTGGTTCGAGCGCCGGTGCAGCTCCGCGTATGTCAACCGATGGTTCTCATACTCCACCGCCACCGCGTCCGGTGTCCGCTGTGCTTGCTCCTCGAAGAGGACACTCAGGCTGGCATCGCGTGGGTACGTGGAAGCCGTCCCGCTCCACTCCTTCACCAGTCGCTGCTGCTCTTCACTGCCCATCAGTGGCAGCTCAGCAAGCGGCAGCGCCGGGGCGCTCACAGCAGTCTCCAGGAGCACCCGCAAGTGCCCCAAAAGCCGCTCCATCGTCTCGGCTTCAAACAGGTCGCTGTTGAACTCGATCGCGCCCGACAGCCCTCCCGCGCTCGACTCTCCCAAGCCCAGCGTCACGTCGAACTTCGACGTCTTCGCAGACGACTCCGCCGCCTCCAGCTTCAGCCCCGGCAGGCTCACCGCCCCTCCCGGCGCGTTCTGCAGCACCAACATCACCTGGAATAGCGGGCTGCGGCTCAAGTCCCGCTCCGGCTGCAGCTCCTCCACCAACCGCTCGAAGGGCACTTCCTGGTGCGCGTACGCACCCAGCGTCACTTCACGCACCTGCGCCAGCAACTCACGGAAACTTGATGCCGCAGACACCTTCGTCCGCAGCACCAGCGTGTTCACGAAGAAGCCAATCAGCCCCTCCGTCTCAGCCCTCGTCCGGTTCGCTATTGCCGTCCCGACGCACACGTCTTCCTGTCTCGCGTACCTCGACAGCACCACCTGGAAGGCCGCCAGCAGCACCATGAAGGGCGTCGCGTTCTCCCGCTGCGCCAGTCCCTTCACCCCCTCCCACAGCCCCTTCGGCCACTCCAGTCCTCTCGTGTCCCCTCGGTACGTCTGAACCGCCGGCCTCACCTTGTCCGTCGGCAACTCCAACGCCGCCGGCGCACCCGCTAGCTGCTTCCTCCAGTACCCGAGCTGCTCCTCCAGCACCTCACCCTTCAGCCACTCTCGCTGCCACACCGCGTAGTCCGCGTACTGCACCGCCAGCTCCGCCAGCGGTGACTCGCGCCCCTGCGAGTACGCCTCGTACAGGGCCACCAACTCCCTCACCAGCACGCCCATCGACCAGCCGTCCGACACGATGTGGTGCATCACCAGCACCAACACGTGCGCTTCTTCCCCCTCCTTCACCAGCGTCGCCCTCAGCAGCGGGCCCGTCTCCAGGTTGAACGGGCGCTGAATCTCCTCTTCGATCCAGTGTCGCACCTTGGATTCGCGCTCCGTTTCCAGCTCGCTGAAGTCGAGCTGCTGGAAAGGCTGAAGCGGATCCGTTGCAATGACCTGCACGGGTTCACCACCACTGACGCGGAACGTCGTGCGCAATGACTCGTGCCGCCGCACGAGTTCACTGAAGCTGGCCTCCAACGCGGTCGTTTGCAGACGCCCACTCAACTTCACCACTGAGGGGACGTTGTAGAACGGACTGCCTGGCTCCAACTGGTCGAGGAACCACAGCCGCTGCTGAGCGAATGACAGCGGTAGCGCATCGCTCCGAGAAGCGCATGTCAGGGGTGGTGCTCGAACCTCGGCCGCTGCCGTCCCGCGAGATGCTTCAATTCGTTCGGCCAGCTTCCCCACTGTGGAGGATTCGAAGATGTCTCGCAGCGGGAGCTCTACCTGGAGTTCTTCCCTCACTCGCGACACCAACTGCGTTGCCAGCAGCGAGTGTCCGCCCAACTCGAAGAAGTCCCCCTCCAGTCCGACGCGCTCGACGTTCAGCACCTCAGCGAAGATGGACGCCAGCTTCTCCTCAGTCGCCGTGCGAGGCGCCTCGAAGTGCGCTGCCTTCGGGCCTTGTGCATCTGGTGCGGGCAGCGCCTTGCGGTCCACCTTGCCGTTTGGCGTCAGCGGCAACGACTCCAGCACCACGTACGCCGACGGCACCATGTACTCCGGCAGCCGCTGCTTCACGTGGCTCCGCAGTGCACCCGAGTCCAGCGAGGCACCTTCCTGCGCTGTCACGTAGGCCACCAACCGCTTGCCTTCGCCTCCATCCTCCCGTGCCACCACCACGACTTCGTTGACACCACCGTACTGGGCCAGCGCCGCTTCCACCTCGCCCAGCTCAATCCGGTAACCGCGCACCTTCACCTGCGTGTCCGCTCGGCCCAGAAACTCCAACGTCCCGTTCCCCAGCCACCGCACCACGTCCCCCGTGCGGTACAGCCGCTCTCCTTCGCCGTACGGATTCGGCACGAAGCGTTCCGCCGTCAGCTCCGGGCGTCCCACATACCCCACTGCCAACCCGTCTCCGCCCACGTACAGCTCACCCGGAACGCCTACCGGCACCGGACGCATCCCCATGTCCAGCACGTAGGCCACCGTGTTCTTCACCGGCCGGCCGATGGACACCGAGACACCTACTTCCTCTGGCCTCTCCATCCGGTACGTGCTGGAGAATGTCGTATTTTCAGTCGGGCCATACCCGTTGATGAGCAGGCCACCTGCCGCCAATCGTTCCTTCACACGGGACACCGGGAGCGCGTCGCCCCCTGCAAGCAGCTGACGAACGCTGGCCAGGGCCTTCGGCTGCCGTGCCTGCATCTGCTCGAAGAGCGCAGCCGTCAGCCACAGCGACGTTACGCCCGAAGCCTCCAGCTTCCGGCCCAACTCATCCAACGTCGGAGTCACTGCCGGGTACACCACCAACCGCGAGCCGTGCAGGAGCGCGCCCCATACCTCCAGCGTCGATGCATCGAAGGAAATCGGTGCCAGTTGCAGCCACACTTCCTCCGGCCCGAAGTGCGCGAAGTCCGTCCCCAGCACCAGGCGTGACACCGCTCGGTGCGGTACGCCTACGCCCTTCGGCTTCCCCGTGCTTCCTGACGTGAACATCACGTACGCCAGGTTGCATCCACCCACATGCGTGCTCGGTACGACCTCCGGTTGCAGGGCAATCTGCGTGTCCCACTCCGTGTCCACGCACACCACCAGCTCGCCGCCCGTGGCCACCTCGTCCGCCAGCTTCTCCTGCGCCACCAGCACCGCGACGCCGGCCTCTGCCTTCATCCACGCCAGTCGCTCCAGCGGATAGCTGGCATCCAGCGGCACGTACACGCCTCCCGCCTTCAGGATGGCCAGCACGCTCACCACCAGCTCCAGTGAGCGCTCCACGCACAAGCCCACTCGCACCTCGGGCCCAACGCCCATGCCCTTCAGGTAGTGCGCCAGCTGGTTCGCACGGCGATTCAACTCCGCGTACGTCAACCGCCGGTCCTCGTACTCCACCGCCACCGCGTCCGGCGTCCGCTGAACCTGCGCCTCGAAGAGGGCACTCAGGCTGGCTTCGCGCGGGTACTCCGACGCCGTCCCGCTCCACTCCTTCACCAGTCGATGCAGCTCCTCACCGTCCATCAGTGGCAGCTCGGCCAGTCGCTTCGCCGGCCCGGCGATGGCCGCCTCCAGCAGGGTCCGCAGGTGGTGGAGCAGCCGGCGCACCGTCTCTGCTTCGAACAGCTCGGTGTTGTAGTTCGCCGCCACCACCACGCCGCCCTGCACTTCCTCCACCACCAGAGACAGGTCGAACTTCGACGTCCGCCCCTCCGACTCCACGCCAGACAGCGTGAGGCCGTCCCCGAGCTTCACCTCCGTCACGGGCGTGTTCTGCAGCGTCAGCGTCACCTGGAACAGCGGACTGCGGCTCAGGTCACGCTCGGGCTGAAGCTCCTCCACCAGCTTCTCGAACGGTACGTCCTGGTGCGCATACGCACCCAGCGTCACCTCCCGCACCTGACGGAGCAGCTCACGGAAGGTTGATGCCGGGGACACCTTCGTCCGCAGCACCAGCATGTTCGCAAAGAAGCCGATCAGCCCCTCCGTCTCGCCTTGCGTGCGCCCCGCGATGGGCGCCCCCACGCACACGTCCTCCTGCCCCGCGTACTTGGACAGCACCCATTGGTACGCAGCGAGCAACACCATGAACGGCGTCGCACCTTCACGACGGCCGAGCGCCTCCATGTCGCGCCAGAGCGCCTTCGGCAACACCTCGTGCAGCAAGGCGCCGCCATACGTCTGAACGGCGGGCCTCGCCTTGTCGGTCGGCAGCTCCAGTGCCGCGGGCGCCCCTTCCAGACGTTGCTTCCAGTACCCGAGCTGCGCCTCCAGTACATCGCCCTTCAGCCACTCTCGCTGCCACACCGCGTAGTCCGGGTACTGCACCGCCAGTTCCGGCAAGGGTGATGGACGGCCCTGGGAGAACGCCTCGTACAGCGTCGCGACCTCTCGCACGAGGACACCCATGGACCAGCCGTCGGACACGATGTGGTGCATCAGCAGCACCAACACGTGCTCCCGCGCTCCGAGCCGAAGCAGCATGGTCCGCAGCAAGGGTCCCTTGGCCAGATCGAACGGCCGAAGCGCCTCCACGTCCGCTCGGCGCTGTGCCTCCTGCTCCGCATCAGGGAGCCCGCTCAGGTCCTCGACCGTGAACACCACCTGTCCCACAGGCGCGATGACCTGCACGGGTGTCCCACCGTCGGCGCGGAAAGTCGTCCGCAAGGACTCATGGCGACGAACCAGCGCGTCGAAGCTGCGTTCCAGTGCGGCCACGTCGAGCGGCCCCGACACCTTCACCACCGCCGGCACGTTGTAGAAGACACTGCCCGGCGCGAGCTGCTCCAGGAACCACAAGCGCTGCTGCGCGAACGACAGCGGCAGGACGCTCGTCAGTCCCACCCGAGGCTTCAACGGAGGCGCAGCGAAGCCCGCTCCGGCGCGCACCCAACGGTCCACCCGCTCGGCGAGCGCGGCCACCGTGGGTGCCTCGAAGAGGTCTCTCAGGGGCAGCTCGACACCGAAGGCGCCACGGATGCGGGAGATGGCCTGCATCGCCAGCAACGAGTGCCCTCCCAGCTCAAAGAAGCCACTGTGGATCCCCACACGGTCGAGCCCCAGCACCTCGGAGAACAGCCCCGCCACCAGTTCTTCCGTGGCCGTGCGTGGCGCGACAAAAGCCTCGGCATCCACGGACTGGAAGTCCGGCGTCGGCAGCGCCTTGCGGTCCACCTTGCCGTTGGGCGTCAGGGGCAGCGCCTCCAGCACCACCAGGGCCTGCGGAACCATGTAGTCCGGCAGCGTCTGGCCCAGGAAGTCACGAAGCGCGTCGACCTCCAGTGTGAGGCCAGCCTTCGGCACGGCGTAGCCCACCAGGCGCTTGCCATCTGTCCCGCTCTCGTGGGCCACCACGACCGACTCACGCACCGAGGGGTTCCGCTCCAGCGCCGCTTCCACCTCGCCCAGCTCCACGCGGTAGCCGCGAACCTTGAGCTGGTCATCCGTGCGGCCCAGGAACTCCACCCGGCCATCCTCGAGCAGCCGTGCCCGGTCTCCCGTCCGGTACATCCGCGCACCTGGCTCGTCCGCGTACGCGTCCGGAACGAAGCGCTCGGCCGTCAGGTCCACCCGGCCCAGGTAGCCGCGGCCCACGGTCCTTCCACCAATGCACAGCTCTCCCGGAATGCCCACGGGCACTGGGCGCAGGTACGCATCCAGCACGTAGACGCGCGCGTTGGGAATGGGCCGCCCCAGCGGAACCGACGCCGACACACGCCCCTGAGGCCCACGCTCCACCTGGAGCGTGAGCACACCCACGGTCGTCTCGGAGGGTCCGTAGTGGTTGAACACCACCAGGTCCGGCGACAGTTCATGCACCCGATCCATCAGCGCCCAATCCGAGACATCACCGCCCAGCACCAGACGCTGACGCGGCAACACCCGCTCGGGCTTCCCTGAGGCCAGGAGCGCCTGCAAGTGAGCGGGGACGACCTTCAGGCAGTCCACGGCCTCGCGCTCGAAGAGCGCGGCCAGGGCGGACGGGTCCGACGCGCATTCACGAGACACGAGATGCAGCGCGCCGCCTTGGCAGAGCGTGGGGAAGACAGCGGTGTGGCCCAGGTCCGCCGCCAGCGTGGACACGGAAGCAAACGAAGCGCCTTCCGGCAGGTCCAGCCGGCGCGAGATGCCTTCTACGTAATGAACCAGCTGCCGGTGCTCGATGGCCACGCCCTTCGGCCGCCCTGTGGAGCCAGAAGTGAAGATGACGTAGGAAAGGTTCTCCGGCGCCGCCGAGGGCTCCGGGTTGCGCTCGCTCCGTTCCAATAGAGAAGACGCGTCCGCATCCAGACGGACCACCTCTCCCGCGTCCCAGTGCAGGACCTCCGCCAGGGCCGCCTGCGTGATCAGCACCTGGGCACCCGCGTCCGCGAGCACACTTCGGATGCGCTCGACGGGGAACATGACGTCCAGCGGCACATAGGCACCACCCGCCTTGAGAATGCCCCACAGGCCCACCGCCGCACTCGCGGAGCGGTCCAGGTACAAGCCCACCGAAACATCCGGACCGACGCCCAGCGAACGCAGGTGGTGCGCCAGTTGATTGGCCCGCCGGTTCAGCGCCTCGTAGGTCAGCCGCGAGTCTTCGGCGACGACCGCGAGCGCTTCAGGCGTCTTCGCGGCCTGAGCCTCGAAGAGGGCCTGGATGGTATTGGGAACGAAGTCGCTGCGGGTGTCGTTCCACTCCACGAGCAACCGCCGCTGCTCCACTGCGCTCAGCAACGGCAGCTCGCCCAACCGAGCATCCGGCGTCTGGACTGCGGCCTCCAGCAACACGCGCAGGTGGCCCGTCAGCCGGTCCATCGTCACGGGCTCGAAGAGGTCGCTGTTGTATACGGCGCTGACCGACAACCCCTGCGGCGTCTCGGTCAGTTCCAGGGTGAGGTCGAACTTTGACGTGCGCGAGTCACCGTCCATTCCCGCCAGCGTCAGGCCCGGCAGGTGCAGCTCCACGGTGGGCGTGTTCTGCAGGATGAACATCACCTGGAAGAGCGGGCTGCGGCTCAAGTCGCGGTCCGGCTTGAGTTCCTCCACCAGTCGCTCGAAGGGGATGTCCTGATGCGCATACGCGCCGAGCGTCCGTTCGCGAACCTGAGCCAACAGCTCCCGGAACGTGGGGTTCCCATCGAGCCGAGCACGAAGAACAAGCGTGTTGACGAAGAAGCCAATCAGCCCCTCCGTCTCGGCCCGGGTGCGGTTGGCGATGGGCGAGCCCACGCAGAGGTCATCCTGCCCTGAGTAGCGCGACAGCACCGTCTGGAACGCCGCGAGCAGCACCATGAACGGCGTGGCGCCTTCACGATACGCGAGCACCTTGACCGACTCCCACAGCTCACGCGGCCACTGAACATCCCGGCTGGCGCCACGGAAGGTCTGCACCGCGGGACGCGGCTTGTCCGTGGGCAGTTCCAATGCCTGCGAGGCCCCCTGAAGCTGCTCCTTCCACCAGGCGATCTGTGACTCCAGGACCTCTCCCTGAAGCCACTCGCGCTGCCACACCGCGTAGTCCGCGTACTGGAGCGGAAGCTCCGGCAACGGTGACGGCAGGCCCTGCGAGCACGCCTCATACAACGCGGCAACCTCGCGGACGAGCACGCCCATGGACCAGCCGTCCGACACGATGTGGTGCATCACCAGCACCAGCACGTGCTCCTGCTCGGACAGCTTCAGCAATACCGTTCTCAGCAGCGGGCCGCGCGCCAGGTTGAACGGATGCGCTGCCTCTTGGGCGATCAGGCGTTGGACTTCCGGGGCCCGTTCAGCCTCGGACAGGTCGAGCAGGTCTACCACTCGCAGCTGAACCTCTGACTTCTCGGCGATGACCTGGGCCGGCTCACCACCGCTGCTCTGGAAGGTCGTGCGCAGCGACTCATGCCGAAGCACCAGCGCCTTGAAGGCTTGCTCCAGCGCGTCCACCTGCACCGTCCCCGTCAGCTTCACTGCGATAGGGATGTTGTAGGACGAACTACCCGGCTCCAGTTGGTCGAGGAACCACAGCCGCTGTTGCGCGAACGACAGGGGCAGCGACCCGGTTCGTTCAACTCGCGTCGGCGGCGGCACTTGAAGCACCTGCGTGCCGTTCGGTTCCGTCTCGAGCCGCTGGGCGAGCTTCTCTACCGTGGGCGCCTCAAAGACGTCCCGTAGAGGCAACTCGACGTGGAAGGCTTCGCGAACGCGCGAGACCAACTGCGTGGCCAGCAACGAGTGGCCACCCAGCTCGAAGAAGTCTTCGTCAACGCTGACGCGCTCGACGTTCAGTACCTCGGCGAAGATGGACGCCAGCTTCTCCTCAGTCGCCCTGCGAGGCGCCTCAAAGTGCGCTGCCTTCGGGCCTTGTGCCTCTGGAGCGGGTAGCGCCTTGCGGTCCACCTTGCCGTTCGGCGTCAGCGGCAACGACTCCAGCACCACGTACACCGACGGCACCATGTACTCCGGTAGCCGCTGCTTCACGTGGCTTCGCAGTGCCCCCGTGTCCAGCGAGGCCCCTTCCCGCCCCGTCACGTAGGCCACCAACCGCTTACCTTCGTTCCCGTCTTCCCGCGCCACCACCACCGCTTCGCTGACGCCACTGTGCTGGGCCAGCACCGCTTCCACTTCACCCAACTCGATGCGGTAACCGCGCACCTTCACCTGCGTGTCCGCGCGGCCCAGGAACTCCAGCGTCCCGTTCCCCAGCCACCGCACCACATCCCCCGTGCGGTACAGCCGCTCTCCCTCACCGAATGGGCTTGGTACGAAACGCTCCGCCGTCAGCTCCGGGCGCCCCACGTACCCCGCTGCCAGGCCGTCTCCGCCCACGTACAGCTCACCCGGCACCCCCACTGGCACTGGACGCATCCCCACGTCCAGCACGTAGGCCACCGTGTTCTTCACCGGCCGGCCGATGGACACCGACACCCCGACTTCCTCCGGCCTCTCCATCCGGTACGTGCTGGAGAATGTCGTGTTCTCCGTCGGGCCATACCCGTTGATGAGTACACCGCCCGCTGCCAGCCGCTCCTTCACACGGGACACCGGGAGCGCGTCGCCACCCGCCAGCAGCTGACGAACGCTGGCCAGGGCCTTCGGCTGCCGTGCCTGCATCTGCTCGAAGAGCGCCGCTGTCAGCCACAGCGACGTCACGCCTGACGACTCCAGCTTCCGGCCCAACTCCTCCAACGTCGGAGTCCCTGCCGGGTACACCACCAACCGCGAGCCGTGCAGGAGCGCGCCCCATACCTCCAGCGTCGATGCATCGAAGGAGATGGGCGCCAGTTGCAGCCACACCTCTTCGGGCCCGAAGTGCGCGAAGTCCGTTCCCAGCACCAGGCGTGACACCGCTCGGTGCGGCACGCCCACGCCCTTCGGCTGCCCCGTGCTCCCTGACGTGAACATCACGTACGCCAGGTTGCCTCCACCCACATGCGTGCTCGGTACGACCTCCGGTTGCAGGGCAATCTGCGTGTCCCACTCCGTGTCCACGCACACCACCAACTCGCCACCCGCGGCCACCTCGTCCGCCAGCTTCTCCTGCGCCACCAGCACCGCGATGCCGGCCTCTGCCTTCATCCACGCCAGTCGCTCTAGCGGATAGCTGGCATCCAGCGGCACGTACACGCCTCCCGCCTTCAGGATGCCCAGCACGCTCACCACCAGCTCCAGTGAGCGCTCCACGCACAGCCCCACTCGCACCTCGGGCCCCACACCCATGCCCTTCAGGTGGTGCGCCAGCTGGTTGGCACGGCGATTCAACTCCGCGTACGTCAGCCGCTGGCCTTCGTACTCCACCGCCACCGCGTCCGGCGTCCGCTGAACTTGCGCCTCGAAGAGGGAACTCAGGCTGGCTTCGCGCGGGTACTCCGACGCCGTCCCGCTCCACTCCTTCACCAGCTGCTGCTGCTCCTCATTGCCCATCAACGGCAGCTCGGCCAGCCGCGTCTCTGGAGCACTCACAGCGGCTTCCAGGAACACCCGCAGGTGCCCCAGCAGCCGTTCCATCGTCGCAGCTTCGAACAGGTCGCTGTTGTAGTTCACCGCCACGGAAAACCCGTGCGGCACCTCTTCCGCGAGCAGCGACAAATCGAACTTCGAGGTCTTCTCCTCGGCGTCGACGCCCTTCAGCGTCAGCTCCCGCAGTTGGACCTCGGAAAAAGGCGTGTTCTGCAGCGTCAGCGTCACCTGGAACAACGGGCTCCGGCTCAGGTCACGCTCGGGCTGAAGCTCCTCGACCAACTTCTCGAACGGCACGTCCTGGTGCGCATACGCACCCAGCGTCACCTCCCGCACCTGAGCGATCAGCTCGCGGAAGATCGACACAGGGGAGACCTTCGTCCGCAGCACCAACGT
Source organism: Myxococcus sp. AB036A (assembly GCF_006547355.1). Taxonomy (NCBI): domain Bacteria; kingdom Pseudomonadati; phylum Myxococcota; class Myxococcia; order Myxococcales; family Myxococcaceae; genus Myxococcus; species Myxococcus sp. AB036A. The sequence continues at coordinate 112,092 of NZ_VHLC01000002.1, forward strand.
GTTGACGAAGAAGCCAATCAGCCCCTCCGTCTCTTCACGCGTGCGGCCCGCGATGGGCGAGCCCACGCTCACGTCGTCCTGGCCCGAGTAGCGCGACAGCACCGTCTGGAAGGCCGCGAGCAGCACCATGAACGGTGTCGCGCCCTCTCTCTGCCCGAGCGCCTTCACCGCGGCCCAGAGCTCGGAGGGCCAGAGCGCCTCCTGCATGCTCCCGCGGAACGTCTGCATCACCGGGCGAGGCTTGTCCGTGGGCAACGCCAACGCACTCGGCGCCCCAGCGAGCTGCTGTCGCCAGTATCCGAGCTGCGTCTCCAACACGTCGTCTGCCAGCCATTCGTGCTGCCAGACAGCGTAATCGCCGTACTGAAGCGGAAGGTCAGGCAACGAGGAGCGCTGTCCCTGGGACAGCGGCTCGTAGAGGGCGGCCACCTCGCGCACGAGGATGCCCATGGACCATTCGTCCGACACGATGTGGTGCATCATCAGCACCAGCACGTGCTCCCGCTCCCGCAGCTGTAGCAACGTGGCTCGCAGCAACGGCCCCTTCTTCAGGTCGAAGGGCCGCTGGGCCTCCTCTTCAGCCCAGCGCTTCGCAGCGGCATCGCGCTCGGTGTCATCCAGCGCTTCCAGGGACACCACAGCGAAGGCGAGCGTCGGCTCGGCCGAGATGACCTGCACCGGGGTCCCACCCTTGGCCCGGAAGGTTGTCCGCAGGGCCTCATGGCGACGCACCAGCTCCTCAAAGCTCCACTCCAGCGCGCTCGGGTCCAGCGGTCCGGTCAACTTCACCACCGCAGACACGTTGTAGAACGCACTTCCTGGCTGGAGTTGATCCAGGAACCAAAGCCGCTGCTGCGCGAACGACAAGGGCAGCTCACGTGCGCGAGGCTCCGCCGGGCTCCGAAGCATCGGCATCTCGGCCCCAGATCGCTTCGCCTGTTCGATGCGACGCGCCAGTTCCGCTACGGTGGGCGCCTCGAACAACTCCCGCAGCGCGAGTTCCACCCGGAAGGCCGAACGCACCCGCGAGACGAGCTGTGTCGCAAGGAGCGAGTGGCCCCCCAGCTCGAAGAATCCGTCGTGGATGCCCACCCGCTCCACGCCCAGCACCCTGCTGAAGAAGCCGCACAGCAGCTCTTCCGTCGGGGTGCGGGGTGCGACGTACTGTCGCTCGCTGACGTCCACGTCAGGGGCGGGCAGCGCCTTGCGGTCCACCTTCCCGCTGGGGAGCAGCGGCAGCGACTCCAGGACCACGAACCACGAGGGCACCATGGCCGAAGGCAGGCGCTCCGCCAGGAAGGCCCGCAGCGCCGTGGCATCCACCGCGCCTGACGCATCGACTGGCACCACGTAGGCCACGAGCCGCGTCTCATTCGAAACGTCCGTGCGCGACACCACCACGGCGACGTGGACGGCCGGGTGCTCCGCAAGCACCGCCTCCACCTCGCCGGGTTCGACGCGGTGCCCCCGCACCTTCACCTGCGTGTCCACCCGGCCCAGGAACTCCAGCGAGCCCCCCGAGCGCCACCGCACCTGGTCACCCGTGCGATAGAGCCGGGCACCCGGTGTACCTCCCATGGCGTCCGGCACGAAACGCTCCGCCGTCAGGTCTGGCCGGCCCACGTACCCGCGAGCCAGACCATCTCCGCCGACGAAGAGCTCACCCTGGACGCCCACGGGGACCGGCTGGCCCTGTGCATCCAAGACGTAGACCTGGGTGTTCGCGATGGGTCGGCCAATGGGCGCGAAGGGGCCATCGCCCAGGTCGCCTCCCAGCCAGGCCGTGGCATCGACCGTGGTCTCGGTCGGTCCGTACGCATTGATGATGAGCGTGGACGGCAGCCGCTCCCGAGCCTGATGAACGAGCTCCACCGGCAGCGCCTCGCCCCCGGATACCAGAACCCTCAGGCCCGCGGCTCGCGCCACACCTTCGTGCGCCAACAGGACGCGGAGCTGCGACGGAACCAACTGGAGCACCGTGACCTGCTGGCGTTCCAACGCGGCCAACAGCACCTCGGTGTCGCTCTCGGCAGCAGGCGGTGCGATGACCAGCCGAGCACCAGAGACCAGCGTGGCCAGCAGCTCGGGCACCGCGGCGTCGAAGCCAGCAGAGGCCTTCTGCAACACCCGGTCGCCCGTGCCCAGCTTCAACGCGGCGATGAACCACGCCGTGTGTCGCGCCAATGCGCGGTGGGAAACGAGCACGCCCTTCGGACGTCCCGTGGACCCCGAGGTGAAGAGGACGTAGGCGGCGTTGTCCGCCACCGCGCTCGCCTCCCAAGTCCCAGCAGCGACTGACCCAAGGTCATCCTCGAGCAACACCACGGGCATCGAGGTCGCGGGCACCAGGTCTCGCAACGCCCGCTGGGTGAGGAGTACCGCGGGCACCGCGTCTTCCAGGATGCGCGCCAGCCGCTCACGGGGAGCGTCCGGCTCCAGCGGCACCCAGGCACCACCGGCATCCAGGATGGCGAGCAGTCCCGCCACCAACTCCGGCGATCGGCGCGCCAAGAGGCCCACCCGGACCTCGGGGCCCACTCCCAAGCGCCGCAAATGCGCCGCCAGCAAGCGGCTCCGCGCCATCAGCTCCGCGAAAGTGAGCTGCCCCCCCTCCCAAGCGAGCGCCACCGTTTCCGGAGTGCGCGTCGCCAGGTCCGCCAACTGCACGTGCACGGGCGTATCGCGTGGATACTCCGTTGTGGTGTCGTTCCACTCCACCAGGAGCTGGTGCCGCTCTCGAGGAGAGAGCAGCGGCAGCTCGGACAATCGGCGGTCCGGGGAGGCCACGGCAGCCTCCAACAGCGTGAGCCAGTGCGCGGCCATGCGCTGGACGGTGGACGGCTCGAAGAGGTCCGCGTTGTACTCGAAGACGCCGGAGTAGCCGTCCGGCAGGTCCTCCAACGCCAGCGTCAGGAAGAACTTCGCAGCGCCGATCTCCGTGCCCATCGCGCTCATCGAGAGCCCGGGCACGAGCGCCTCCGGCACCGGCGTGTTCTGCAGGGAGAGCATCACCTGGAACAGCGGCGAGTGGCTGAGCGTGCGTTCCGGCTGAAGCTCTTCCACGAGCTGCTCGAATGGAACGTCCTGATGCGCGTAGGCACCCAGCGCCGCATCCTTCACCTCGTGAAGCAGCGTGAGGAATGGCTTCTCAGCGGACGCGCGTGCCCGCAGCGCCAGGGTGTTGACGAAAAAGCCGATGAGCCCTTCTGTCTCCGCGCGGTTACGTCCGGCGACCGGCGTTCCCACCACCAGGTCGCTCTGCCCCGAGTACCGGGCCAGCAACACCTGGAAGCCCGCCAGCAGCACCATGAACGGCGTTGCACCATGCCGCTGCGCCAGTGCCTTCACGCCTGAGGACAACGCCGGTGGGATGATCACCGGGAGATTCGCGCCTCGGAAGGTCTGAACCGCGGGCAGCGGCCTGTCCGTGGGAATCGAGAGGACCTGAGGGGCTCCTTCGAGCTGCTGGCGCCACCAATCCAGTTGCCGCTGAAGCGCGCCACTCTCCAGCCAGGCGCGCTGCCACGCGGAGAAGTCACCGTATTGCACGTCCAGTTCAGGCAGCGGCGACGGCTGTCCTTCGCGAAAGGCCCCGTAGAGCGCCGCGAGTTCCCGGACGATGACGCCCATGGACCACCCGTCCGAGACGATGTGGTGCATGTTCGCCAGGAGCACATGCTCCGCCTCGGAGCGCTTCAGCAATCGCGTGCGCAGCAGCGGTCCGCTGGCGAGGTCGAATCCGCGGAGGGACTCCTCACGCAGCAGTCGATCGACCTCCGCTTCGGCCGCCTCGGACGAGAGCGACGACAGGTCCACCACCGGCAGTGCATTCTCCGCCTGGTGGGAGACGATCTGTACGGGCGTCCCGCCCTCGGAGCGGAACGTCGTTCGCAGGACTTCGTGGCGCCGCACCAACTCACGAAGCGCGCGCTCCAGAGCATCGACTCGCAGAGCGCCCGAAAGCCGGATGGCCAAGGGGATGTTGTAGACGGGGCTCCCTGGCTCCAGCTGTTCGAGGAACCACAGCCGCTGCTGAGCGAACGATAGCGGCAGTGCCCCCAACCGAGGGCCTCGCTTCAGGGGCGGTGCATGAAGGGATGAAGCCCCCGCGTGCATTTCCTCCAGCCGGAGAGCGAGCTTCTCCACCGTCGGAGATTCGAAGACGTCCCTCAGGGGGAGTTCCACCTGGAAGGACTCGCGGACGCGTGACACCAACTGCGTGGCCAGCAGCGAGTGTCCGCCCAACTCGAAGAAATCTCCGTCGAGCCCGACGCGCTCGACGTTCAGCACCTCGGTGAAGATGGACGCCAGCTTCTGCTCAGTCGCCGTGCGAGGCGCCTCGAAGTGCGCCGTCTTCGGCCCCTGGGCGTCCGGTGCGGGCAGCGCCTTGCGGTCCACCTTGCCATTGGGCGTAAGCGGCAGCGACTCCAGCACCACGTACGCTGACGGCACCATGTACTCTGGCAGCCGCTGCTTCACGTGGCTCCGCAGTGCACCCGCGTCCAGCGAGCCACCTTCCTGCGCCGTCACGTAGGCCACCAACCGCTTGCCTTCGCTTCCATCCTCCCGCGCCACCACCACGGCTTCGTTGACGCCACTGTGCTGGGCCAGCACCGCTTCCACTTCGCCCAGCTCAATCCGGTAGCCCCGCACCTTCACCTGCGTGTCCGCTCGGCCCAGGAACTCCAACGTCCCGTTCCCCAGCCACCGCACCATGTCCCCCGTGCGGTACAGCCGCGCTCCTTCGTCGTACGGATTCGGCACGAAGCGTTCGGCCGTTAGGTCCGGGCGTCCCACGTACCCCACTGCCAGGCCGTCTCCGCCCACGTACAGCTCACCCGGAACGCCCACAGGCACTGGACGCATTGCCCCGTCCAACACGTAGGCCACGGTGTTCTTCACCGGCCGGCCAATGGACACCGAGGCACCTACTTCCTCGGGCCTCTCCATCCGGTACGTGCTGGAGAACGTCGTATTCTCCGTCGGGCCATACCCGTTGATGAGCACACCACCCGCTGCCAGCCGCTCCTTCACACGGGACACCGGGAGCGCGTCGCCCCCTGCAAGCAGCTGACGAACGCTGGCCAGGGCCTTCGGCTGCCGTGCCTGCATCTGCTCAAAGAGCGCAGCCGTCAGCCACAGCGACGTCACGCCTGACGACTCCAGCTTCCGGCCCAACTCCTCCAACGTCGGAGCCACTGCCGGGTACACCACCAACCGAGAGCCGTGCAGCAGTGCGCCCCACACTTCCAGCGTTGATGCGTCGAAGGAGATGGGTGCCAGTTGCAGCCAGACTTCCTCAGGCCCGAAGTGCGCAAAGTCCGTCCCCAGCACCAGGCGAGACACTGCTCGGTGAGGCACGCCTACGCCCTTCGGCTTCCCTGTGCTTCCCGACGTGAACATCACATACGCCAGGTTGCCTCCCCCCACACGCGTGCTCGGTGCGACCTCCGGTTGCAGGGCAATCTGCGTGTCCCACTCCGTGTCCACGCACACCACCAGCTCGCCGCCCGCGGCCACCTCGTCCGCCAGCTTCTCCTGCGCCACCAGCAATGCGACGCCGGCTTCCGCCTTCATCCACGCCAGTCGCTCCAGCGGGTAGCTGGCATCCAGCGGCACGTACACGCCCCCTGCCTTCAGGATGCCCAGCACGCTCACCACCAGCTCCAGCGAGCGCTCCACGCACAACCCCACCCGCACCTCGGGCCCAACGCCCATCCCCCTCAGGTGGTGCGCCAACTGGTTCGCACGCCGGTTCAACTCCGCGTACGTCAGCCGCTGGCCTTCGTACTCCACCGCCACCGCGTCCGGTGTCCGCTGTGCTTGCGCCTCGAAGAGAGCACTCAGGCTGGCATCGCGTGGATACGTCGAAGCCGTCCCGCTCCACTCCCTCACCAGCCTCTGCCGCTCCTCACTCCCCATCAGCGGCAGCTCGGCCAGCCGCGTCTCCGGCTCAGCGACGGCGGCCTCCAACAGCACCTTGAGATGTCCGAGCATCCGGTCCATCGTCCCGGCCTCGAACAGGTCGCTGTTGTAGTTGACCATCGCCACGACGCCGTCCGGCACCTCCTCCACAACCAGTGACAGGTCGAACTTCGACGTCTTCTCCTCCGCCGCCAGTCCCTTGAGGGTGATGCCCCTCAACTGGACTTCGGCAGCAGGGGTGTTCTGAAGTGTCAGCGTCACCTGGAACAACGGGCTGCGGCTCAGGTCACGCTCGGGCTGGAGTTCCTCCACCAGCTTCTCGAATGACACGTCCTGGTGCGCGTAGGCGCCCAGGGTCACCTCACGGACCTGCCTCAGCAGTGCGCGGAAGCTCAGCGCGGGCGACAGCTTCGACCGCAGGACCAGCGTGTTGACGAAGAACCCAATGAGTCCCTCCGTCTCCGAGTGCGAACGCCCTGCGATGGGAGCCCCCACGCTCACGTCATCCTGGCCCGAGTAGCGCGACAGCACCGTCTGGAACGCGGCCAGCAACACCATGAAGGGCGTCGCGCATTCGCGTCGGCCGAGCGACTCCACCTCACGCCACAGCGCCTTCGGCCACAGGACATGAAGGTTCGCGCCCCGGAACGTCTGCGTCACAGGTCGCGGTTTGTCCGTGGGAAGCGCCAACGCACTCGGCGCCCCAGCAAGCTGCGTCCGCCAGTACGCGAGCTGCGACTCCAGCACCTGCCCCTTGAGCCAATCGCGCTGCCACATCGCGAAGTCCGCGTACTGCACGGACAGCTCGGGCAGCTGTGCCGGCCGCCCCTGGGACAATGCCTCGTAGAGCGCGGCCACCTCCCGCACGAGAATGCCCATGGACCAGTAGTCCGACACGATGTGGTGCATCACCAGCACCAACACGTGCTCCTGCTCGGACAATTTGAGCAGCACCGTACGTAGCAAGGGCCCCTGCTCCAGCTGGAACGGCCGGCCCACTTCCGCTTCGGTCCGTGCCTTCGCCGAGCCCTCGCGTTCGCCCTCTGGCAACACGGACAGGTCCACCACTTCCAGCGGCACCTGCGTCTCCGCGGAGATGACCTGCACCGGTGAGCCACCTTCGGCGCGGAACGTGGTGCGCAGCGCCTCATGCCGGCGAACCAACGCCTCGAAGCTCCGTGCCAGCGCATCGACGTCCAGCGCCCCCGTTACACGCACGGGTGCCCAGAGGTTGTAGGACGTATTCGCCGGATCGAGCTGCGCCAGGAACCACAGGCGCTGTTGCGCGAATGACAACGGAGCCGTGCCGCCGCGCTCCATCCGCTTCAGTGGAGGCGCCGGAATGCCCGCGGTTGCCACCGCCCTTGAAATCCGTTCCGCGAGCGCCGCCACCGTGGCCGACTCGAAGACGTCGCGCAGCGGCAGATCAACTCGGAAGGCTTCACGGACCCGCCCGACCAGTTGCATTGCCAGTAGCGAGTGTCCGCCCACCTCGAAGAAGTTGTCGTGCAGCCCCACCGTCTCCAGGCGCAGCACCTCCGCCCAGAAGCCCGCGAGCATCTGCTCCACGGGCGTGCGAGGCGCGACGTGCGCCTCCTTTCGAGACTCCCGTACCGCCTCCGGCGCGGGCAGCGCCTTGCGGTCCACCTTCCCGTTTGGAAGCAGCGGAAGCCGCTCCAGCACCACCACCGCCTGCGGCACCATGAATCGCGGCAGGCGCGACTCCAGGCCCGCACGCACCTCGCCGCTCTCCAGCAGGCGTCCATCGCGCGGCACCACGTAGCCCACGAGTCGCTTGTCGCCCGGTGCGTCCTCGCGCACCACAACCAGCGCCTCGCGCACGCCCGGTTGCCCGAGCAGCGCCGACTCCACCTCACCGGGCTCGATGCGATGACCGCGCACCTTCACCTGCGAGTCACCCCGGCCCAGGTACTCCAGTACGCCGTCCCGCCGCCATCGCGCCTTGTCGCCGGTGCGGTACAGCCGTGCCCCGTCCCCCTGCGGCGCGGGGACGAACCGCTCCGCGGTCAGCTCCGGCCGGCCGAGATACCCGCGCGCCACACCTTCACCACCGACGTACAGCTCGCCCACCACACCCGCGGGCACTGGCTCCAACTCCCCGTCGAGGACGTAGATGCGGACATTCGCCAGCGGCCGGCCAATGGCCACCTCGCGCCCGGAGTCCTCGGTGTCAGTGGTCAGGTCCACGGCCGTGGCCACCGCTGTCACTTCGGTGAGGCCGTACGTGTTCAGCAGTGGCACCGCGCGGCCCACGCGTTGCCGCCACTGCGACACCCGCGCGGGGACGGCGCGCTCACCACCGATAACCACCCACTTCAAACCCGAGGGCAGGCGCGCCTTGCCTTCATCCAGGCTCGCCGTCACTTCATGCCAGAAGGCCGTGGGCAGGTTGAGCTGGGTGATTCCGGCCGCTTCACACCGGGCCAGGAAGACCTCCGGGACGTCCAGCATCTCGGGCGTGCGCAGCACCAGCGTGCCGCCGCGAGTGAGGCACGGATAGATCTCCTCCGCGCTGGTATCCCAGCTGATGGACGCGAACTGGAGCACCCGGTCGCCCGGCTCCACCGGGCAAACCTGCCACTCCGCGCGAATGAAGCTCACCAGTGAGCGGTGCTGCACCACCACGCCCTTCGGCCGCCCCGTGGAGCCTGACGTGTAGAGCACGTACGCCGCGGCTTCCGGTGGAACGACGGCGGTCGGCCCGTACGTCATCTCCTCTGCGTCCGGCGTGAGCGACGCCACGTCCAACCAGACCCGCCCTGGTGCCCCGCCCAGCTTCTCGCGGTACTGCCGCCGTGCCACGACCACGCGAGCACCGCTGTCCTCCAGCATGTAGCCCAGCCGCTCCGCTGGGTACTCCGGGTCCAGCGGCACGTAGGCGCCACCCGCCTTGAGCACACCTAGCAACGCCGCCAGCAACTCGACCGAGCGCTCCACGCACACTGCCACCCGGGACTCCAGGCCCACGCCGAGCGCTCGCAGGCGTGCCGCCACGTGGTTCGCCCGCGCGTTCAGCTCGCGATACGTCACGGACTCGCCGCCGGACACCACGGCAGTGGTATCCGGTGTCCGCGCGACCTGCGCTTCGAACAATGCATGGGCGCAGGCGTCCGGAGGCAGGGGCTCCTTCGCGCCGTTCCACGTCTCCAGCAAGCGGTGCCGCTCCTCGACCGGGAGCATCACCAGCGTCTCCACGGGCCAGTCGGGTGACGTCACCGCCGCGTCGAGCAGCGTCTCCAGATGGCCCAGCAGTCCCTCGATGGTGGCCGCGTCGTACAACTCCGCGTTGTACATGGCCGTCAGCGCAAGGCCCTCAGGGCCTCGGGACATCATCAGGGTCAGGTCCACGTCGGTGCTCGACACATCCGCGTCGAGCACGCGCACGCCGAGCCCTTGCACCTCGCGAAGCGGTGGCGGCGCATCGATTTCGCCCAAGAGCACCTGGAACATCGGTGCGCGCGTCGGGTCCTGCTCCACGCCCAATGCACTCAGCAGCGGTTCGAAAGGAACATGCGCGTTCGCGAAGGCATCCTCCGTGTCCGCCTTCGCCCGGCGCAGCAGCTCACGGTAGCCCGGCCGGCCAGAGAGGTCCGCTCGCAGGACCAGCGGCTCGGCGAAGAGGCCCACCAGCCCCTTCGTCTCCTGCCTGCCCCGGTTCGTGTGCGAGGCGCCAATGAGCAGGTCCTTCTGCCCGGTGTAACGAGAAAGCAGGACCTGGAGCCCCGTCAGCACGGCCATGAACAACGTGGCGCCTTCTGCCTGCGCCAGCGACTCGAGGCGTTCCACCCAAGACACAGGCAACAAGGCCCTGCGCTGAGCAGCCCGTCCGGTCGCGGAGCGCCGCGGGCGATCCGTGGGCAGCTCTAGCTCATGCGGCGCGCCCTCCAGCCGCTTGCGCCAGAACTCCAGGTGCGCGTCGAGCGCGTCACCGCGAAGCTTGCCCCGCTGCCACGCCGCGTAGTCCCCATATTGGAGCGGCAACACAGGCAGCGGCGACGGCAGGCCCTGGGCGAAGGCGTCATAGAGCGCCACCATCTCGTGGGTGAGCACGCCCATGGACACATGGTCGGCGATGAGGTGGTGCACCACCACCAGGAGCACATGGCGCTCCGGAGCCACGCGCAGCAACACGCCGCGAGCCAGTGGGCCGCGGGACAGGTCGAACGGTGTTTCCAGCTCGAGCTGGATGCGCTGCCGCACGGCGACTTCGCGCGCCGCCTCGGGGACGTCCTCCAGTCCCTCCACCGTGAACGGCAGGCGTGCTTGGGGATCGACGAACTGCACCGGTGTGCCGGAGACCTCGCCGAAGTGCGTGCGCAGCGACTCGTGGCGCCGAGCCACTTCCTGGAAGCTCCGCTCCAGCACGGCCTCATCCAGGCGGCCGGACAGCTCCAAGACCAACGGCAGGTGATAGGCAGGCAGCCCGGGTGCGCGCTGCACCAGGAACCACACCCGCTGCTGGGAGAACGTCAGCGGCAACGCGGGCCGGGGCTTCTTCTCCAACCGCTTCGCGAGCAGCGCGAGCTTCTCCTCGCGCGTGAGCGTGGGCTTCTTGTCCGTCTCGTTCCCCATGGCTCAGCTCTCCACCTCGGTCGCGTCCAGCAGCGCGTCCAGTTCCTCGTCCGACAGTTGGTCCAACGCGGCCGGGTCCAGCGACCTCGACGCCGGTGCAATGGCGTCATCCGCGAGCTGCTTCATCGAGCCCGCCATCCGGGACACCACTTCCGCCATGCCAGCAAGCGTGGGCGACTCGAACACCGCCGGCAGCGGCAGCTCCACGCCCAACGCTTCACGCACGCGCGCCACAATCCGCGCGGCCATCCCGACGTGTCCGCCCAAGGCGAAGAAGTCGTCCCGAGCGCCAACGCGCGGCCGGCCGAGCAGCTCCGTCCAGATCCCCGCTAGCGCCAGCTCCTCTGGCGTCGAGGGGGCGACGTACTCCGCGGCGTGCCCCATGGAGCCCACCTGCGCCTTGGCCATGGCATGAAGCCGCTCGGCGTCTCCCGGCAACGTCACGTCGGCGAGCCGCTCCACGCCAGAGGCCAGTGCCTCCAGCAGGATGCGCCAGTGCTCCAGCAACTCGGCCACCACGTCCGAGCCATGCAGCTCGGGAGCGTAGGCCAGGCTCAAGCGCAGCCTGTCACCGGGAACCACATAGGCAATGAGCGGGTGGTTGCCCTGCTCACGGCTCTCCACATCCACCACCTCCAGCCCCGGCACGCCCTGTCCCAGCGAGGTGTCGAGCGGATAGTTCTCGAAGATGAGCAGGCTCTCGAAAAGCGGCAGACCCCGAGGCATGTCGCTCCAGCCCTTCACCTGGACCAGCGGACTGTGCTCGTACTTCCGCATCTCCAGCTGCCGTGCCTGGATCTTTTGCAGCCAGGGCACCACCACCGCGTTGGAAGACAGCCCCACACGGATGGGCAGCGAGTTGATGAACAGGCCCACCATGGACTCGGCGTCCGGCAGGTCCACGGGACGCCCGGAGACAGTGGCTCCGAAGACGACGTCCTCCTGGCCCGCATGGCGCCCGAGGAGCAGCGCCCACGCGCCCTGTGTCAGCGTGTTGAGCGTCACCGCGTTGCGCCGTGCGAAGGTCTGAAGCGCGGTCGTGGCTTCTTGCGACAGCCACAGAATCTCCTCACCCGTGACGGCGGCCTCCATCCCGGGCGCGGCGGTCCGGGCGCCGGGGAGCGGCGTGGGTGTGGTGAAGCCCGCGAGTTCCTCACGCCAGAACGCCTCGGCACGAGACAAGTCCTGCCGCTGCAACCAGGCCATGTAGTCGCGCCAGGACGCGGGGCGAGGCAACGCAGCGTCGCGCCCCTGCGTCAGCGCCGCGTAGCAGGCGAAGACCTCCTGCAACATCACGCCCACGCCCCACCCGTCCATCACCAGATGGTGGTGGCTCCAGAGGAAGCGGTACTCCTGCTCGGCCAGGCGAACCACCTCCATCCGGGCCAGAGGCGCGGGCGCCAGATTGAAGCCACGGGCACGGTCCTCACGGACCAGCGCCTCCAACCGGGCGCGCTGCTCCTCGGCGGGAACACCGCGCAGGTCGTGCTCCGTCCAGGGCAGGTCCGCCTTGGCATGGACCACCTGGAGCGGCTCCGGCAGTCCCTCGTGGATGAAGGACGTTCGCAGGACGGCGTTGCGAGCGATGACCACCGCCCACGCCCGTCGCAGCGCGGCGACATCCACGTTCCCACGTGACGTCCACGCCAGTTGCTCATGGAAGACACCCGAGCCTTGGGGCGCAAGCGCGACATGGAACAGCATGCCCTGCTGAAGCGACGTGAGCGGGTACAGGTCCTCCACGGCCGGGAACTGCCGTAGCAAGCGGTCCAGGGAGAAGGCCGAGAGGCGCGCGAGCGGGAAGTCCCCAGGCGAACGGCGCGCCGCGTCCGGCGTATTCCGGCCCTCCATCAACTCACGCAGCGATGACAGGAAGTCGTCAGCCACGGCTTCGATGGTCGCCCGCTCGTGGACGCGCGTGCTGTAGGCCCAGGCCACCTTCAGCCGGCCTTCGGACACCACGGCATTCACCTCGAGACGGTGCGGCCGGCGGCCTCCCGCGCCATGCCACGCGCCGCTCAGCTCCTCCGTGAGGGCGAAGCGCTCCGCCCCCCGAGTCGCCGCGTCGAGCTGCCCCAGGTAGTTGAACCCCACCTCCGCGCGCGGCGCGGCGCGCAACGCCTGGGCCGTGTCTTCGCGCAGGTAGCGCAGCAAGCCGTAGCCCATGCCATTCACCGGCAACCGCCGCCGCGCATCCCGCAGCGTCCGGAGCGCGTCTCCTGGACTGCCCGCCTCCGGCAACTCCACCTCCAACGGGAAGGTGCTGGTGAACCAGCCCACGGTGCGAGACAGGTCCACGTCACCGAAGAGGGCCTCGCGCCCGTGTCCCTCCAGCTCCAGCCGCACGTTGCGGCTTCCCGTCCAGCGGGACACCGCGCGTGCCACCGCCGTGAGCAGCACCTCATCCACGCGCGCCCGGTACGCCAGGGGCACTTCGCCCACCAGCGACTTCGTTTCGTCCACGCCCAGCGTCACCGTCACCAGCGCTTCCGAGCCAGCGGTGTCATCGCCGCCTGGCAGGTCCACAGGGAGCGAGGGGACGTCACGCGAGGCCTTCCAGAGCGGCAGCTCTCGCGCCACCTCGTCCGTCCGAGCATGCGACAACAGCCGCTCCGCCCACGCCTTGAAGGACGTCGTCTTCGGCGGCAGCGACACCGAAGCGCCTCGCTCCAACTGCGAGTACGCAGTCTCCAGGTCCTCCAGCAACGGACGGAGCGATACACCATCCACCGCCAGGTGGTGCACCACCAGCAGCAGCCGGGACGTCCGCCCCGCGCCCCGCTCGAACAAGGCCGCGCGCAGCAGCAGTCCCTCGTCCAGGTCCAGGCTCTGATGGACCTCCGCGCCCACGGACTCCAATGCGGCGCCCTGCTCCGCCTCCAGCACGGAAGACAGGTCCACGCGCCTCACGGGCACTCGCTCGGGCACTCCCGCGATGGACTGACGCCAGCCTTCCGGCGCCCGCGTGAAGCGCAGTCGGAGCGCATCATGGTGCGACACCAGCGCCCGCAACGCCTCCTCCAACAGCGCGGCATCCACCGGGCGGCGCACCTCCAGCACCGCGGCCAGGTTGTAGTGGTGCGGCTGAGGCAACGCCCACTCGTCGAAGAAGATGCGCTGCATCGGCGTCAGCGGCACGGGCCCCTCCACCAGCCCCTGCTCCGCCGAGCCTGCCTTCGCCGTCCCTGCGGCGGCAGCCAGCTCCACGAGCGTCTGCCGCTCGAAGAGCATGGCCGGCTCCAGCTCCAGCCCCAGAGCCTTGGCCCGGGAGACAATCTGGATGCCCAGGATGGAGTCGCCGCCCAGCTCGAAGAAGTTGTCGTGCAGGCCCACGCGCTCCACGCCCAGGACCTGCGCCCAGAGCGCAGCCAACGCCTTCTCCGCTTCCGTGCGCGGCTCGGTGAACACCTTCGCGTTGCCTCCGCGCGCGGCGTCCGGAGCCGGCAGCGCCGCCCGGTCCACCTTCCCGCTGGGTGACAGCGGAAGCACGTCCAGCGCGACGAAGGCAGCGGGCACCAGATGGTCGGGCAACCGTTCCTTCATGAACGAGCGCAGCGCCGATGCGTCCAGCTCCGCGGCTTGCACGACGTACCCCACCAGCCTCCGCGCTCCCGGCGTGTCCTCGCGCACGAGGGCCACCGCGTCACGCACGTCGGGGTACTTGCGCAGCACCGCCTCCACTTCCCCCAGTTCGATGCGGAAGCCGCGCAGCTTCACCTGGAAGTCGGTGCGGCCCAGGTACTCCAGGCGCCCGTCCGCGAGGAAGCGGACCCGGTCGCCCGTGCAGTACAGCCGCGCCCCCGCCTCTCCCGAGAATGCATCCGGGACGAAGCGCTCCGCCGTCAGCTCCGGCCGTCCCAGGTAGCCACGCGCCACGCCCGGTCCGCCCAGGTACAGCTCGCCCGGCACGCCCGGAGGCACGGGCTGCCCCCGCCCGTCCAGCACGTACGCGCGCATGTTCGCGACGGGACGGCCGATGTCCGGGCGCTCCATGTCCAGCTCGGTGGAGAGCGTCGCGCAGACGGACGCCTCGGTGGGTCCGTAGCCGTTGAGCAGTCGCCTCCCCGGCTTCCATCGCCGCGCCAGCTCCGGCGAGCAGGCTTCTCCCGCGGAGATGACCGTCTCCAGCAAGGGAAGGCCCTCCGGCTCCAACTGCGACAGGGACGAAGGCGTGAGCGTCACCGTGGTGATGCCCCGTGACTCCAACAGCTCGCGCAGGGGCTCTCCCGGTAGCAGCGACTCGCGCGGCGCCAGATGCAGCTCCGCTCCGGCCACCAGCGTGGACAGCACCTCCAGGACGGACGCGTCGAACCCGAGCGCTGCCGCCTGGAGCACACGCCGCCCTGGCCGCACGTCATGCGCCCGGATGATGGTGCCCAGGGTGTTGCAGAGGCCCTGATGCGGCACCAGCACGCCCTTCGGAGTGCCCGTGGAGCCGGACGTGTAGATGACGTATGCCAGATGCTCCGGCAACGAACCCACGCGAGGTGGCTCCGACGGGTTGCGCGCGAGCTGGCGTCCGTCTCCGTCCAGCGTGACGAGCAGCTCGCCACCCGCGGGGAGCACGTCCGCGATGTCATCCATCGTCACCACGACGGACAGACCGGCGTCCCGCATCATGTGCGTCAACCGAGCCGTGGGGTACGCGGGGTCCAAGGGGACGAACGCGCCGCCGGCCTTCAGCACGCCCAGGAGTCCCACCACCAGCTCCACGGAGCGCTCCACGCACAGCCCCACGCGGACCTCGGGACCCACGCCCAGCGTGCGAAGGTGGTGCGCGAGCTGGTTGGCTTGTTCCTCCAGCTCCGCGTACGTGAGTTGCTGGCCCTCGGCCACCACCGCCACCGCGTCCGGCGTCCGGGCGGCCTGGGCCTCGAACAAGCCATGCAGCGTCGCGTCCGCCGCGAAGGGCTCTCGGGTGTCGTTCCACTCCACCAGCATCCGCTGGCGCTCCGCGTCGGACAGCAGCGGCAACTCCGACACGCGCTGCGACGGATTCGCGGCGATGCCGTGGAGCAGCCGGACGAAGCGCTCCCACATCAACTCCACCGTGGACAGGTCGAACAGATCCGCCGGGTACTCCAAGGCACCCGTGAGGCCCTCCGGCGTCTCACGCAACTCCAGTGACAGGTCCACCTTGGTGGCACCGATGTCCAGCTCCACCATCTTCACGCCCAGCCCTGGCGTTCGGACCTCGACGGGCGGCGTGTTGTGGAACGTGAGCATCGCCTGGACCAGCGGCATGCGGCTCGGATCTCTCGGTACGCGCAGCTCGTCCACCAGCCGCTCGAACGGAATCTCCTGGTGGGCATACGCGCCAATCGACGCCACCTTCACCCGGCGCAGCAGCTCCACGAAGGTGGGGGCTCCCGACAGGTCGCCTCGGATGGCGAGCGTGTTCAGGAAGCAGCCGATGAGCCCTTCCAGCTCCGGACGATTGCGGCCCGCAGCGGACGTGCCGACGATGATGTCGTCCTGCCCGGAGTACCGGTGCAGCAGTGTCTGGAACGCCGCCGTCAGCACCATGAAGGGCGTGGCTCCCTCGCGACGGCCCACGGCCCACACCGCGTCCATCACGGGCTTGTCAACGGAGACCTGGAGACGGCCACCCCGGCCCGTCCAGCGCGCGGGACGCGGACGGTCCGTTGGCAGCTCCAACACCTGCGCGCCCGCGAGCTGCTTCTTCCAGTACGCGAGCTGGGCCTCCATGCCCGGCCCCTCCAGCCAGCCGCGCTGCCACACAGCGTAGTCCGCGTACTGAATCGGGAGTTCCGGCAGCGGAGACGGCCGGCCCGCCGCGAGCGCTTCGTAGCCCGCCACCAGCTCGCGGAAGAGCACGCCCCCAGACCATCCGTCCGAGGCGATGTGGTGCAGCGTGAGGTGCAGCACGGACACGGCCTCGCTGATGCGAATCAGCACGGCTCGCATCACCGGCCCATGCATCAAGTCAAAGGGCTTGCGCGCCTCGGCCAGGGCCTGCTTCAGCGCGTCCGCCTCCCGCGCCTCCAACGTGCCGCCTCGAGCCTCCAGCCGCTCCAGCACCAGGGGCATGGCGTCGGCAATCACCTGGTACGCACCGCCGTCTTCGAGCGCGAAGGTGGTGCGCAGGACTTCATGCCGGCGGACCAGCGCGTTCAGCGCGGCCTCCAAGAGGTCTTCGTCCACCGCGCCATCGAGACGCAAGGTGACGGTGTTGTTGTATGCGATGCCCGCCGGGTCCAACTGGTGGAGGTACCAGATGCGCTGCTGCGGGAAGGACAGCGGCAGCGGCTTGTCCCGTCCCACGCGCACCACAGGCGTGGCAGTCGCCGAGGAAACCTCCGCGCGCACCGTCTGCAGCGTGGAGGGCTTGGAGCCCACGGCGCCACGGGCCGGCTGCGAGGTAGGACGCCGCGCCTTCGTCGCACGCGCGGGGGCCACGCACTCCACTTCGCCAGCATCACGGAAACGGGCACGCTGGCCCGTCACAAAGAAGCGCTCATCCGAACCGGGAACGGAGATGAAGCGCGCCCGCGTGGCCTCCGCGTCATTCCAGAAGCCCAGCGGAACCGCTGCGCCGCCCAGGGCCAGCTCTCCCACCACGCCAACCGGAACCGGCTCGCCAGACGCATCCCGCACGTACACGGGCGCCGAAGCGGGAGACGGCCACGCCGCGGCCACCAAGGAGGATGCCACCGCCACGTGCCGCGCCGAGCTGATGAGGTCCTCCGGCTCGCCCCCGAGCACCCAGAGACGAACACTCCCCAGCGCCGCCTCGGCGCCAGGAAGCTCCGCCAGGGCACGCGCCTGCGACGGCGCGCAGCGCAGCGTGGTGACGCCCTCGTCTTGCACCAGCGACAGAAGTGCGCCGAATCCAGCATCGCCTTCGGCCAGCACCGCATCCGCGGGCAGGGCCTGCACCTGGCTGCGCTGCCGCACCACGTCCAGCAGGCGGAGGCTGGACATCATCGGCTCCAGCGCAACGCCGAAGTCGACGAGGCAGGCAATCTCGTCCACGTCGAGGGAGCGCACGCGCTCCACCACGCGCACGCAGTCCTCCACCGAGCCGAAGAGGCCACCTTCCTTGATGTAGTGCTCCACCCCCTGGGCGAGCATCACCTCCACGTCCTCTGGCGTGAGGCCATGCACGTCCACCTGAAGGCCTTGGCTGGCCACCAGGTTGGCGAACACGTCCACCGAGCTGCGGAAGTACCGCAGCAGCGGCTCGCGCACGGCCTCGCGCACCTCGTCCAGGTCCTGGCCGAGGAAGGTGTGGAGCATCAACGTGACGTGCCCCTGGCCTGAGCCGTGTCCCGCCTTGCGGTACGTCTCGCGGTACAGCGCCACCTTCGTCGCCAGCTCGTCCAGGTTGGAGCCCAGGCCGAGCACGTTGGTGAGGATGCCCGCCCCCACCTCACCGGCCTTCCGGAACGTCTCCGGGTTGCCCGTGGACGTCAGCCAAACCGGCAGCTCCGCCTGCTTCGGCTTGGGGCGCAGCGCCAGCTCCACTTCATTGCCCGCGCCGTTGCGCCGCAGCACCGTTCCGCCGCGCCACAGCCGCCGCACTTCCTCCAGGCGCTCGATGAGCACCTCGCGCCGCCGGTCGAAGGTCCCCGGTGAGAGCGAGAAGTCGTTCGCGTGCCACCCCGTGGCGAATGAAAGCCCCACGCGCCCACGGGACAGGTTGTCCACCACGGACCACTGCTCGGCGACTTCGATGGGGTCATGGAGCGGCAACACCACGCTGCCCGCACGAATCTGAACGTGCCGCGTGAGCATCGCCAGCGCGCCGCCGACCACCGAAGGCTGAGGATACAAACCGCCGAAGGAGTGGAAGCGCCGCTCCGGCGTCCAGACCGCGGAGAAACCGTGTGCGTCCGCGAACTTCGCGCCTTCGAGGAGCAGCTCGTATTTCTCCTCGCCCAGCGAGTCCTCATCGTTGGCGAAGTACGAAAGACTGAAGTCGAGAGGCCGCCGGGTGTCCGGATTGCGGCCCAGGACAGCGAAGCGCGCGGCGAGCTGCTCGAGCGGAAGGACGACGCGCATCCCACGCGCCAGTGCCCACAGCAGGTCCAGTCCCGACGGGTCAGCCGAAGGACCACCCACCGCCAACCACACGTCCCCCCCGCCCGCGCCCGTCCGGGCATCCAGGGAGGCCAACACGTGCGCCACGTTGCGGTGGCTCAGCATGACCCGGCCGTGGCCTCCCAGCGCTTCAGGCGCTGGAACGATGAAGGCAAGCCGCTCCCCGGGCACGGGCTCCATCGCATCCGCGCTCGAATCGACGGAGTCCACCGCGACGGCGCGGATTCCCTTCGGCAACGCCGGCACGTCCTCAGTGCGAGGCACCAGCAACAACCGTGGTCCATGCGCAGAAAGCAGGGACGCCAGCTCCGCGACCTCACCGGCCGACACGGGGAGGCACGCGCCTCCCGCATCCAGCACGCCCCAAAGCGCGATGACCGACTCCACGGATGGCGTGATGCGCACCGCCACCGGCACATCCTTGCCCACGCCCTCCTGCTTCAACCGGGCCGCGAGACCTCGGGCCCTTTCCGACAACTCCCGCCATGACAGGCGGCGCTCACCCATGCTGATGGCCACCGCGTCCGGTGTCCGCTTCACCCACGACGCGAATCGAGCCAACACAGCCGCATCCGCGAGGTCCCGATGCCCGATGCTCGACGACCTACCGGCGGGCGGCATGCTGGAAACCGCGGGGCCCTCGACCTGGAGGCCCTGCACCGAGGACGCAGGCCCCCGCGCGACAGCGCTCCGTTCCTCCGGTGCCGCCAGCGGCATCCGCGACACGCGAAGGTCGGGGTTCGCGAGGGCCGCCCCCAGCAATGTCTGGAGGTGGGCCGACAGGCGCGCGATGCGCGGCTCGTCGTAGAGGTCGGTGGCGTACTCGATGAAACCATGGAAGCCGCCGCTCTCGCTCTCGTTCAGCAGCAGCGTCAGCTCACCGAGCGTGGCACCGAACTGCGCGGGCGTTCCCGGCACCTCCACCAACTGCATGTCCAGGCCCGCCACGGAGGGCGGCGCTGTGGTGACGTGCGAGTGCAGCACCAGCGCCGCGTCACACAGCCGCGAGTGTGCCGGGTCCCTGCCGGAGGCCACCAACGGCAGCAGGTGCTCGAAGGGGACGTCCTGGTGACTGGACGCGCCAACCGTTGTCTCACGAGCACGCGCCACCAGCTCTCGGAACGACGGGTCACCCGACAGGTCGGTGCGCAGCGCCATCGCATGGGCCACGAAGCCGATGAGGGGCTCCAGCTCGCCACGAGCACGGTTGCCCACCGGCGTCCCCACCACGATGTCCTCGCGCCCCGAGTACCGAGCGAGCACCGACGCCAGGGCCGCCAGCAGCGTCATGAAGGGCGTCACCCCCTCGCGCTGGCTGAAGCCCATCAACGCCGCGCTGAGCTCACGCGAGAAGGCCACCGGGAAGCGGGCGCCGCGCAGCCGCAGGTCGGCCCCTCGCGGCCGATCCGCCGCCAGTTCCAACGACGGAGGCAGGTCCGCCAGCACCTCGCGCCAGTACGCCTCCTGGGCCGCCAGTGTTCCACCCGCGAGCGAGCGGCGCTCCCAGGCCGCCGCGTCCACGTACTGCACCGCCAGCTCCGGCAACGAAGCGGGCTGCCCCGCGAGGAACGCCTGATAGTTCGCCGCGGCCTCACGAAAGAAAGCCACCATGGACAGCGTGTCCGAGGCGATGTGATGCACCGTGAGCAGCATCAGGTGCTCGGTTTCGGCCAGGCGCAGCAGACTGGCGCGGACGATGGGCCCGTACTCCAGGGAGAACGGCCGCACCGCCTCGTCCAATGCCAGCCGCAGCGCCTCCGCCTCCCGGTCGTCCCCATGGGAACGCAGGTCCACCACGGGCACCTGGATGCGGACCTCGGCGGAGAACCGCTGGCGCACGCGCCCGTCCTCCACGCGGTACGTCGCGCGGAGCATCTCATGCCGGCGGATGACTTCGTTGACGCTCCGCTCCAGGACCGGGACATCCAGCGCGCCTGAGATGCGCACCGCCAGGGGCATGTTGAGGGACGGGTTCCCCGGGTCGAGCTGCTCCATCCGCCAGACGCGTTCCTGCACCACGGACAGCGGCAGCTCACCCGCGCGGTCGATGCGGAACATCACCTCGGATGCCGCCCTGCCCTCCAGGGGACCCGCCGCCTGGAGCATCGCCTCGATGCGCGCGGAGATGCCCGCCACGGTGGGGGCCTCGAACAGCGCGCTCAGCGGGAGCTGTACGGAGAACGTCTCACGCAGACGGGTCAGCATCTGCGCCGCCATCAGTGAGTTGCCACCCAGCTCCAGGAAGTCGTCATCCGGGCCGACCTCCACTGCGCCCAGACGCTCGCGCCAGATATCCATGACGCGCTGCTGGATCTCCCCCACGGTGACGGGAGCCGATGCGCCAGGGGTAGCGAGGGGAAGCACGGAGCTGTTGCCGGCCAGCGCGGCCCCTGCCACCGGCCCGGAGGCCGTGGGCAACACGAGCGGCGCGCCTGACGACTCCAGACGGCAGGACTTCTCCTCGAACGGATACGTGGGCAACGACACGCGGCGGCGAGGCTCCGCGCCATGAAACTTCTCCCAGGCGACGTCCACCCCGGCCGCCCAGAGGTCTCCCAGGGATTGCAACAGCCCACGGGCATCGCTCTCCGTGGGACGGCGGCGCAGCGAAGGCACCACGACGAGCTGCCGCTCCTTGCGCGCCCGTCCCCGCGCCAGCGACGTCAGGTCCGTCCCTGGTCCCACCTCCAGCAGGACACTGCACCCATCCGCGAAAAGCGTCTCCAGGCCCGCGGCGAAGCGCACCGGCTGCCGCATCTGTCGAGCCCAGTACGTAGGATCAGTGGCTTCTTCCGGGCGAATCCACGTGCCCGTGAGGCTGGACACATACGGTAGCGCCGGCGCCTGGAGGCGCAGCGAGGACACCGCCCGCGCCAGGTCCACCATCAGCGACTCCACGGCGCTGGAGTGGAAGGCATGGGCCGACGGCAACCGCACCATGCCCACGCCGCGGCTCGACAGCGTGGCCTGCAACGCTTCAATGGCTTGCACCGGGCCCGAGACGACACATCGGCCCTCGCCGTTGACGGCAGCCAGCGAGAGTCCCTCGTCGAGCAACGGAAGGACCTCCGCCTCCTCCAACCCCACCGCGAGCATCGCGCCAGCGGGCATCCGCGCCATGAGCGCGCCACGCACCACCGCGAGCCGCAGGCCGTCCTCCGGAGACAACACACCCGCCACGCAGGCCGCGGCGTACTCACCAAAGCTGTGGCCCAGCACCGCATGCGGCCGGACGCCCCAGGACATCCAGAGTCGGGCCAGTGCGTGCTCGACGATGAAGAGCGCGGGCAGCGCGACGCGAGGGTCCGCCAGCTTCTGGGCCGCGACGGCCTCCTGTCCCTGCGCGGGCAACAGGAGCGCGCGCACCTCGGCGGCAAGCGATGGCTCCAGCCGTGCCAGCGCCGCGTCCACGTCCTTCCGGAAGCCCGGCTCCACCGCGTACAGCTCGCGGCCCATGCCCACCGCCTGCGCCCCCTGCCCCGGGAACAGGAAGGCCACGCGGCGATTCCGCCCCGCCTCCACCGCCGCGGGCTTGCGCAACCGCTCCGCCAGTTCAGCCCCATCCGCCGCCACCACCGCGCGGCGATGCTCGAAGGAACGACGGCCCACGTTCCGGGTAAAGGCCACGTCTTCCAGCGCCAGTCCCGGCGCGGACTCCACGTGCGTCGCCAGCTCGCGCGCCATCACCTCCAGGGCGGAAGGCGTCCGAGCGGACAACGTCACCACGTGCAATGGACGGTGACCGCGCGCCTTCTCCGCCTCTGGGGGCGCCTCTTCCAGCACGACGTGGGCGTTGGTCCCACCAATGCCGAAGGAGCTCACACCCGCACGGCGCGGCCCATTCTCCCGCGGCCACGACTTGAGCGCGGTGTTGACGAAGAACGGGCTGCGCTCGAAGTCAATCTCCGGGTTGGCGCGCTCGAAGTGGAGGCTCGGCGGCAGCTCGCCGTGCTGAAGCGACAACACCACCTTGATGAACCCCGCCACGCCAGCCGCTGCGTCCAGGTGCCCCAGGTTCGTCTTGAGCGATCCGATGGCGCAGAAGCCCGAGCGCTCCGTCGTCTTCCGGAACGCCCGCGTCAGCGCGGCGATTTCGATGGGGTCACCCAGCGACGTGCCCGTGCCGTGGGCCTCCACGTAGCTGATGTCGTCACCACCCAGGCCCGCATAAGCCAGCGCGTCCGCGACGACCTCCGTCTGGCCCTCGATGCTCGGCGCCGTGTAGCCAACCTTCTGTTGACCGTCGTTGTTGACGGCCGAGCCCTTGATGACCGCGTGGACGTGGTCACCGTCCCGCAGCGCGTCCGACAGCAGCTTGAGCACCACCACGCCCGCGCCGTTGCCCGCCACGGTGCCACCCGCGCGGTGGTCGAAGGCGCGGCAGTGGCCGTCCGGCGAGAAGATGAGCCCATCCTGGTGCAGGTAGCCCGTGCGCTGCGGACTGGCGATGCGCACCGCGCCCGCGAGCGCGATGTCCGACTGCCGCGTCAGCAGGCTCTGGCAGGCCATGTGAATGGCGACCAGGCCAGTGGAGCACGCGGTGTAGACGGCGACGCTCTCGCCCCGGAGCTGGAGCTTGAAGGACGCCTTCATCGCCAGGCTCTCCGGGCCCGCGGTGGCCAACTCCAGGCCCGCGCCCGCGTCCTTCCGCGCTTCGCTCAGCAGGTTCAGCAGGTGGCCGGACGAACCGGCGCCCGCGTAGAGCGAGATGCGACCCTTGTAACGAGAGGGGTCATACGCCGCGTCCTCGATCGCCGCCCAGGCGCACTGGAGGAACACGCGCTGCTGCGGGTCCATCCACTGCGCCTCGCGCAGCGGGATGTCGAAGAAGCCGTGGTCGAAGCCGTCCGCGCCTTCGAGGAAGCCCCCCGCGCGGATGAAGCGCGGGTGCCGCCAAAGGTCCTCGGGGATGAGCGGCGAGCGCTCCAGCTCGTCCTCGGAGAAGAACGAGATGGACTCCACGCCGCCTCGGACGTTGTTCCAGAAGTCACCCAGGTTGCGAGCGCCCGGGAAGCGCCCCGCCATGCCGATGACCGCGATGTCGCTGCTGGAGTCCTCACCCTGCATGTCATCAAGCTCAGCCATTGCCGTGATTCCCTCGCCGACCCTGCCGGCGGATCGCCCGACGCCGCTGCTGGGCGCGATCCACGTGGGCCTCATTGTCCTGGGTGTCTGCCGCCGTCTCGCCGTCCCGCTCCAGGGACATGACGAACGCGCGGACCGTGGGATGTTCAAAGAAGCGCGTCGCCGGAACGTCGCGCTTCAGCTCGTCGCGCAGCAATGCGCACGCCTTGACCACCGACATGGAGCTGCCGCCCAGGTCCGCGAAGAAGTGGTCCTCCACACCGACCCGCTCCACGCCGAGCACCTTCGCCCAGAGCGCCGCCACCTGACGCTCCAACGCGGTGGTGGGCTCCACGAAGGCACTCCCTGCTGGGCGTGAGACCTCCGGCTCCGGCAGCGCGCGCCGGTCCAGCTTGCCCACCGGCGTGAGCGGCAGCGCCGTCAACGGGACCAGCGCGGAAGGCACCATGAACTCGGGCAGCGACTCCGCCAGGAAGCCACGAAGGCCGCGAGGGTCCAACGTCTCCCCTGCCCGAGGCACCGCGTAGGCCACCAGCCGTTTGCCTCCCGCGGGGTCGGGCCGCGCCACCACCACCGCCTCGGCCACCGACGGGTGCAGGCGCAACGCCTCCTCCACCTCGCCTGGCTCCACCCGGTAGCCACGCACCTTCACCTGACCGTCCAACCGCTCGAGGAACTCCAGCGTGCCGTCCTCGCGGTAGCGCACGCTGTCGCCCGTCCGGTACAGCCGTCCGCCCGCCTCCGAGCCGAAGGGGTCCGGAACGAAGCGCTCCGCCGTCAGCTCCGGCCGTCCCTGATAACCCCAGGCCAGGCCGTCTCCACCGATGAGCAGCTCACCCGGTACGCCCACCGGCACGGGGCGCAACGCCGCGTCCACCACGTACACCCGCGTGTTGGCGATGGGCCGGCCAATGGGAATGGCCCCCGGCGCGACGGCGCATTCCATCACATGGCAGCAGGTGAAGGTGGTGCCCTCGGTGGGCCCATACCCGTTGACCAGGATGCCGCCGCGTCCAAGCCGCTCCCGCACCGCTGCCGCTGGGAGCACGTCGCCGCCCGCCAGGAGCTGCCGCACGCCATCCAGGGCGTCCGGCCTCGCGGCGGAGAGCGCCTCGAAGAGCGCGGCCGTGAGCCACAACGTGGTGACACCGTGACGTGCCAGCACGTCCTTGAGTGTGTCCACCGTGGGAGGCTGCGCTGGGAAGAGGACCAGCTTCGCGCCGTGCAGCAGCGCGCCCCACACCTCGAAGGTGGCGGCGTCGAAGCAGATGGGCGCCAACTGGAGGAAGACCTCGTCCGCGCCCCAACGCGCGAATCGGGAGCCCAGCACCAGCCGAGCCACCGCGCGCTGCGGCACGCAGACGCCCTTGGGCCGCCCCGTGGAGCCCGACGTGTACATGACATACGCCAGCGACTCCGCCGGCACCGTCACGCGAGGAGAAACCGTGGGCTCACGCGCGATTTCATCCCAGGCCGAATCCAGGAGCACCACGTCCGCACTGCCCGAAGGCAGCAAGGCCACCACCGCTTGCTGCGCCAGCACCACGGGCAGGCGCGTGTCCTCCACCATGAAGGCCAGGCGCTCACGGGGGTACGTGGGGTCCAACGGCACGTAGGCGCCACCGGCCTTGAGGATGCCGAGCATCCCCACCACCAGGTCGAGCGAACGTTGCACGCACAGCCCCACCGGTGTCCCCGGTCCCACGCCACGCTTGCGCAGGTACCACGCAAGCTGGTTCGCCCGCCGGTCCAGCTCCGCGTAGGTGAGCCGAGCCTCCTCGCACACCACTGCGACTGCCTCCGGCGAGCGAGCCGCCTGCGCCTCCAAGAGCTCCGCGAGGCACGCCTCTCGGGGGTACTCCACCGCGGTGTCGTTCCACGCCACGAGCAGGCGCTGACGATCCGCCGTGTCCATCATCGGCAGCTCGCCCAGGTGTTGGCCCGCATCCGCCACCGCGCTCTCCAGCAACACCCGGAGCCCCTTCATCAGTCGCGCGGCCGTCTCCCGCGTGAAGAGGTCCGCGTCGAACTCCAAGGTTCCGGTGAACCCTTCTGCCGCGTCCGTCAGGGACAACGTGAGGTCGAACTTTGCTGTCCCCGAGGCCAGCTCCACTGGGCGCAGAGCCAGCCCTTCCGGCGCGACGTCCTGGTGCGAGGCTTCGTGGAGCGCGAGCACCACCTGCACCAGGGGCGCGTGGCTCAAGCTCCGAGGTGGTTGCAGCGCCTCCACCAGCTTCTCGAACGGAACGTCCTGGTGGGCGTACGCGTCCAACGTCGTCTCCCGCACCTGCCGCAGGAGCTCACGGAAGGAGCTCGAGCGCGGCAGACGCGCGCGGAGCACCAGCGTGTTGACGAAGAAGCCAATCAGGTTCTCCAGCCCAGGCTGCTGCCGGCCCGCGATGGGCGTTCCCACACACACGTCCTCCTGGCCCGACACCCGCGACAGCAGGAGCTGGAAGGCCGCCAGCAGGCCCATGAAGGGCGTGACGCCTTCGCGAATGCAGAGCGCACGGAACGCCTCCGACAGCTCGGCGGGGAAACGCACCGCCAGCGTGTCACCCCGGAAGCGCTGCAAGCTCGGCCGGGGGAAGTCCTTGGGGAGCTCCAGGACGGGCGGCGCTCCGGCGAGCTGCTTTCTCCAGTATCCGACCTGCGCCGCGAGTGCCTCTCCCTGCAACCACTGGCGCTGCCACACCGCATGGTCCGCTGGCTGGATGGTGGGCACTGGAAGCGAGGAAGGCCGGCCCTGCAGCTCCTCGGCGTAGAGCGCCGACAGCTCCCGCACGGCGACGCCCAGTGACCACCCATCCGAGACAATGTGGTGCAGCGTGAGGACCATGAGGTGCGAATCATCAGCCGTGCGAATCAGCAATGCCCGGCACAGCGGTCCATTCACCAGGTCGAACGGGCGGCGAGCCTCCTCCGACGCGGCGAGCACGGCCTGTGCTTCACGCGCCTCCTCTGGAAGCCCCCCAAGGTCGACCACGGGAAGCGCCACGTTGGCGCTCGGATGGATGACTTGGACAGGCTCTCCCGCGTTGCTGGAGAAGGTGGTCCTCAGGGCTTCGTGACGGAGGAACAGCCCCGCCAGTGCCCGCTCCAAGGCGGGCACATCCAGCGGCCCGGAGAGCCATGCGGCCCAGGGGACGTTGTAGAGGGCCGTGCCCGGCTGGAGCTGCTCCAGTAACCACAAGCGCTCCTGCATCGCGGACAGTGGCAAGGGGTTGTCCCTGGACACGGGGACGATGGGCGGCGGGCGCGCCGTGCCAGATGACTGCCGGGCCTCGCGGATGCGCCCGGCCAGCCTCGCCACGGTCGGGTTGTCGAAGAGTTCCCGCAGCGACAAGGCGACGCCAAAGGTGGCGTGAATCCGCGTGACGACCCGAGTGGCCAGCAGGGAGTGACCACCCAAGTCAAAGAAGCTGTCGGACGCTCCAACCCGGGAGACGCCGAGCAGTTCGCCAAAGAGTCGCGCGAGCAATTCCTCCTCGGGGCCTCTCGGTGCGATGACCTCCGATTCGACGGTGGGCGCGGGCAGCGCGCGCCGGTCCACCTTGCCGTTGGGCGTCAGGGGCAGGCGCCCCAGCACCATGAAGGCGGATGGCACCATGTACGCCGGCAAGTGCGCGGCGAGGAAGGTCCGCAGGAGCGAAGGCTCGGGAGTCGCGGCGGCCTCCGCGGCCGGTACGACGTAGGCCACCAGGCGCCGCGAGCCCCCTGCTTCATCCTCTCGCGCCAACACCACGGCTTGCCGGACGTCCGGGTGACGCAGCAGCGCGGCCTCGACCTCGCCCGGCTCCACGCGGAAGCCTCGCACCTTCACCTGCGCGTCCACGCGGCCCTCGAAGGTCACCGCCCCATCCGCCAACAGACGGACCCGGTCACCTGTCCGGTAGAGCCGCGTCCCGGGGCGCTCGCTGAACGGGTTCGGAACGAAGCGCTCCGCCGTCAGCGCGGGTTGTCCCAGATAGCCCCAGGCGAGTCCGTCGCCACCAAGCCACAGCTCCCCCACGCCTCCTGGCGGCACCGGCGCCATGTCCTCGTCGAGCACGTACTGAACCGTGTTCGCCAGCGGCTTCCCGATGGGAATCGATACGGCGCCCTCGGGCACATCCGTGACGAGGTGCCACGTGGAGAAGGTGGTGTTCTCCGTGGGGCCATAGACGTGCAGCAGCCGCTCGGGAGCACCTTCACGAAGGACCCGGCGGACCGGCCTCGGGTCCACGGCCTCTCCTCCGAAGTGAAGCTGTCTCAACCCGCTGAAGGCGTGTGGCACTTCCGCGGCCACCTGGTTGAACCAGGCCGTCGTGAGGAAGAGGACGCGAATGCTCTCCTCCCGGAGCCAGGACGCGAAGGCACTCGGGGAGAGCGCTGTCTCCCGCTCCACGCCAACCACTCGGGCACCGTTGAGGAGCGCACCCCAGATTTCGAACGTGGCCGCGTCGAACGAAGCATTGGATGCCTGCGCCACGCGATCCTCGGGCACCACGCGGATGAAGTCCGTCTCCACCACCAGCCGGACCACGGCCTGATGGGAAACGCAGACGCCCTTGGGAGTCCCCGTGGAGCCGGAGGTGTAGATGACGTAGGCGGCATCCGCTGCGCCGACTCCGGCTCCAAGCGCCGCCGTTTCAGCGACGTCCCCTTGCGCCGAGACCTCTTCCATCGTGAGAACACTCACGCCCTCCGAAGGCACCGCCCCCCGCAGCCGCTCCTGCGTCAGCAGTACGGGTGCCCCCGCATCCGCGATCATCCATGCGAGCCGCTCGCGCGGGTACGCCGGATCCAGGGGCACGTAGGCCGCCCCCGCCTTGAGGATGCCCAGCATCCCAACGACCAGTTCGGCGGAGCGCTCCACGCAGAGGCCCACGTGAGTCCCACGTCGGACTCCCAAGGCCCCCAGTCGGCGCGCCACCTGGTTCGCCCGCGCGTTCAGCTCGGCGTACGTCAGCGACGTGCCGCCATACCGCACCGCCACGGTCTCTGGCGCCCGCGCGGCCTGGGACTCGAACAGCGAATGCACCGTGGCTTCGCGGGGATACGGAGTCGAAGTGGCGTTCCATTCCACCAGCACGCGGCGCCGCTCGGCCTCCGACAGCAGGGACACGTCGCCCAGTCGCTGCTCAGGACGGCTCCACATCGCCTGAAGCAGCCCACGCCAGTGCATCAGCAACCGCTCAGCGGCGACCTTTGAGATTCGCTCCTGCCGGTACAGCAGCTTCAGCCGTATGGAGCGGCCCGGAACCACCACGGCGGTCAGCGGATAGTGCGTGCGCTCGAAGGCCGCGAAGTCCCGCAGCTCCAACCCGGCCGCACCGCGCGCGAGCGCCGCATCCACCGGGTAGTTCTCGAACACAAGGAGACTCTCGAAGAGCGGCGTGCCTCGGGGAATGTCGCTCCACCCCTGAAGCCGGGTGAGCGGGACGTGCTCCCGTTGTCCCAGCTCCACCAGCAGGGACTGAAGCTCGCTCAGCCAGGGCAGCAACCCGGCGCCATGCTGGATACGGGCGCGAACCGGGAGCGAGTGGATGAACAACCCGACGGCTTCCTCGATGCCCGATAGCTCCGGCGGACGGCCCGCGAGCGTCGTCCCGAACATGACGTCCTGCCCGCTCCCATAGCGAGACAACAGCAACGCCCACGCACCGTGGACCAGGGTGCTCAGCGTGAGCCCATGGCTACGTGCGAACTCCTGGAGCGCAGCGGTATCAGCCTCGCCCAAATCCAGCGCGTGCTCACCCGTGTCATGAGCAGCGGCGGAGCCTCCTTCCGCAGGCAATGGCGTCGGCGCTTCGATGCTCTCGAGTTGCTCCCGCCAGAAGGCTTCGTCCTGCTCAGGTCGGCGGCGCCCCAGCCATTCGACATAGGCGCGGAAATCCATTGCGGCGGGCGGGCGCCAATCTGTCCCCGCGGCAATCGCCGCGTAAGCATCGAGCACCTCGCCAAGGACGCGCACCAGACTCCACCCATCCAGCAGCAGGTGATGGAAGCTCCAGACGAACCGCCAGGCATGGTCCTCCAGTCGAATCAGCGCCAGCCGCATCAGCGGCGCCTGCGACAGGACAAAGCCCTGCGCCCGGTCCTCACGCAGGAACGCGGCCAGTGACTGGGTTTGTTCCTCCGAGGAACGCCCGCGCCAGTCGAGCTCAGTCCACACGGGGGTCGCGCGTGCATGGACCACCTGGACAGGGGCCTCCAACCCCTCCCAGAGGAACGAGGTGCGCAGTGAGGAATGCCGTTCGGACACCGCCTCCCATGCCCGCCGGAGTGCTCCGGCGTTCAGCGGACCGGCGAGCGTCCAGCTTCGCTGCTCGAAGTACGCGCTGGTGCCGGGCTCCAGCAGCACCTGGAACAACAACCCATGTTGGAGGGGTGAGAGCGCGTGACGCTCCTCCGTCGCGCCCGCGAGTTCCACCAACGTTTCGACACAGTGACGCGCCAGGGCTTCGATGCGCGCGCGCGAATGCAGCGCCTCGCTGTAATGCCAAGCCAACTCCAGGCGTCCGCCCACAACGCGAGCCACCACCTCCAACACATGGCTCCGGAGCCCACGCGTCCCCTGCGAGGCCCCCGTGGATTCGGGCGCCAACGTGAACAGCGCCGAGTTCCGAGCACCCGAGTCGAGCTGCCCCAGGTAGTTGAAGAGGACCTCAGACGAAGCGCCGGCCTCATGACGGAGGTAGCGCAGCAGGCCATATCCAACGCCTCTGCCCTTCCGGTGCTCGCGTGCCGCGCGAACCGACGCGAGCACGGAAGCGGACGCCAACCCCTCCGGCAACTCCAACCGCACGGGGAACAACGCGGTGAACCACCCTACCGTGCGTGAGAGGTCCACGTCGTCGAACAGCTCGTCGCGCCCATGGCCCTCCAGGTCGATGAGCAGTCGGCGCTCGCCACTCCATCGGGCCAGCGCGCTCGCAACACCCGTGAGGAGCACGTCCTCAAGGCCCGGCTGTGACATCGCCGCCGATGCACGATGCAGCGAGTGCGTCACGTCGGCATCCAGCGCCACCGTGACGACGCGCTCCGAGCCCTGCGAGTTCACCCCACCCGGCACATCCCGAGGAAGCGCGGCCACATCCGCGCTCAGCACGTCCCGCCAGTAGGCCCCCTCCTCCGCGAGCACTCCCGAGGCGGCATGCGCCTCCAGCCGTCGTGCCCAGGCCTGGAACGACGTCGTCTTCGCGGGAAGCGCCACGAGCTCGCCACGGGCAAGCTGCCCAAGCGCCGTCTCCAGGTCCTCCAACAACACGCGCCAGGAGACACCGTCCGCCGCGAGGTGGTGGATGACCAGCAGCAACCGCCCTGTCCGATTTAGCCCCGGGTCGAACAACACCGCGCGCAGGAGGCACCCCGCGTTCAGGTCCAAACCCGCCTGCTCCTCCGTGGCGGTGCGCTCCATCGCCACGGCCCGCGCGGTTGCATCCAACCCGGACAGGTCCACGAGACGCAGTCGCACGTCGCCCCCTGGCTCCGCGCACGACTGCGCCCACCCCGTCTCACTCCGCGACAGCCGCAGCCGCAGCGCATCGTGATGGTCCACGAGCGCCCGCAATGCACGAGCCAGCACGTCCGACTCCAGGCGCTCACGGGGCTCCAGCATCAACGCCTGGTTGAAGTGATGCGCATCGGGAAGCTCGCGCTCGACGAACCACCGCTGGATGGGCGTCAGCGGCACGGGCCCTACAACCGGGCCCTGGTCTCCCACGCGACGACGGCTCGTCGCCACCTGGGCCAGCCCCGCCACCGTCGGATGCTGGAAGAGCTGGCGCGCCGTGAGGTGGATGCCCACCTGCCGCGCCCGCGCAATCACCTGAAGCGCGAGGATGGAGTCACCGCCCAGCTCGAAGAAGCGGTCCTCGGCGCCTACCCGCTCGACGCCCAGAACGCCCGCCCAGATTTGCGCGAGCTCGAGTTCCAGCGCGTTACGCGGCTCGACGTGGGCCGCACCACGCCCCTGCACTGCCCGCACCGGTGCGGGGAGGCCACGACGGTCGAGCTTCCCACTGGGCGACAGCGGGAGCGCGTCCAGCGTGACGAAGGCCGACGGCACCATGTGCTCGGGCAGTCGCTCACCGAGGAAGGCCCGAAGCTCCGATGTCACGTCCCCCGGTGACGCGACCACGTACGCCACGAGGCGCCGGTCTCCCGGGACGTCCTCTCGAATCGCCACCGCCGCCGCACGCACGCCGGGGTGCTGGGACAGCACGGCTTCAATCTCTCCCAGCTCAATGCGGAAGCCCCGCACCTTCACCTGGTCATCCAGGCGGCCCAGGTACTCGATGGCGCCATTCGCCAGGAAGCGGGCCTGATCGCCCGTCCGGTACATCCGCGCCCCCGGCTGCGCCGCGAAGGCGTCTGGGAGGAATCGCTCAGCGGTCAGGTCCGGCCGTTGCCAGTAGCCACGCGCCAGCGGTGCACCCCCGATGTACAGCTCACCCGGCACACCCACCGGCACGGGACGCAGCCGCGCATCCAGCACGTACATCCGCGCGTTGGCGATGGGACGCCCGATGGGCACGACATGCCCACGGTCCTCACGTGAGCAGGCCCACGCCGTCACGTCCACCGCGGCCTCCGTCGGGCCGTAGAGGTTGTGAAGCTCGGCGAGCAGGCATGAGAAGTAGCGGTCCCTCAGCTCGGGAGGCAGCGCCTCGCCACTGCAGAACACCCTTCTCAGGCTGGCGCAGGACACCGCCAGCTCCGTCTCCTCCAGGAAGGGCCGGAGCATGGACGGCACGAAGTGCAACGTGGTGATGCGCTCGCGAGCGATGGTGTCCGTCAGGTACGCGGGCTCCCGGTGCCCGCCAGGCCGCGCCATCACCAACCGCGCGCCCGCCAGCAGCGGCCAGAAGAACTCCCACACGGAGACGTCGAAGCTGAACGGCGTCTTCTGGAGGACGCGGTCGCTCGCATCAAGCCCGTAGGTCTCCTGCATCCACAGGAGCCGGTTGCAGATGGCGGCATGCGTGTTCATCGCCCCCTTGGGCCGGCCCGTGGAGCCCGAGGTGTAGAGGACGTACGCCAGCCCGCTCCCTTCCACGGTCACGTCGAGACGCTCCTCGCGCTCGCGCGCCACCGCGTCCCACTCCGAGTCCAGACACACCACGGTGGCGTCGCCCCGAGGCAGGCGTTCCGACAACCGAGCCTGCGTCAGCAGCACCGGCGCCGCGGCATCCGCGAGCATGTACTCCAGTCGCTCGCGGGGATACTCCGGGTCGAGCGGCACGTAGGCGCCCCCCGCCTTGAGCACGCCGAGGAGCCCCACCACCATCTCTAGCGAACGCTCCACGCACAGGGCAACCCGCGTGTCCGGCCCCACGCCTCGGGCCCGCAGGTAGCGCGCGAGCTGATTCGCGCGCCGGTCCAGCTCCCGATACGTGAGGGTGTCGCTCTCGAAGCTCAGCGCCACGACATCCGGTGTGCGGTCCACCTGCGCTTCGATGAGCCGATGCAGGACGCTCACTCCCGGCCGAGGGCGGTCCGTGTCATTCCACGCCACCAGGACCCGGTGCCGCTCCGCCGAGGTCATCAGGGGAAGCGCGTGCACCTGCTGTTCCGGCTCACGGACGCCTGCCTCCAACAGGACGCGCAGGTGCTCCAGCAGGCGCGTTGCGGTCTCCGGCTCGAACAGGTCGCTGCTCAGTTCCAGGTTCGCGGAGAAGCCGTCCGCCGTGTCCGTGATGATGAGTCGCAGGTCGAACTTCGCCGTGAGACTCGGCTGCGGCTGGGCGTTCAGCCGCAGCCCCGGAATCACCAACTCCGGCAGCGGGTCCTCCTGCATCACGAGCATGGCCTGGAACAGAGGGCTGCGGCCCAGGTCGCGCTCGGGCTGGAGCGCCTTCACCAGTTCCTCGAAGGGTGCGTCCTGGTGCGCGAAGGCCCCCAGCACGGTCTCCCGCGCGCGGCCAATCAACTCCCGGAAGGACGGCGCGCCCGCCAGCGACATGCGCAGGACCAGCGTGTTGACGAAGCAGCCGATGAGCCCTTCCAGCTCGGTCCGGTCACGGCCCTCCACCGGCGTTCCCACGCACAGGTCATCCTGCCCGCCATGACGGGACAGCAGCGCGGAGAAGCCCGCCAGCAGCACCATGAAGGGCGTGGCGCCCTCGCGCTGGGCCAACGTTTTCAGTGCACGCGACAACTCCGAGCCCAGGAGCACGCTTCGGCTCACGCCACGACTGCTGCGCACGGCCGGTCGAGGCCGGTCCGTGGGCAGGTCCAGCACCCGAGGTGCCCCTCCCAACCGGGTCCGCCAGTACGCGAGTTGCGCCTCCAACGCCTCGCCGCGAAGCCAGTCGCGTTGCCACGCCGCGTAGTCCACATACTGGATCGGCAGCGGCAACAACGGCGAAACCTTCCCCTGGGAGAAGGCCCGATAAAGCGCCGCCACCTCGAGCACTAGCACGCCCATGGACGCGCCATCCGTCACCAGGTGGTGCAGCACCAACAAGAGCACGTGCTCACGCGCGCTCACCTGGAGCAGCGTTGCTCGAAGCGGCGGTCCCGCGCCGAGGTCGAACGCCCGCAGCGACGCCTCCGCCAATCGCAACGATAGGGCCTCCGCCTGAGCAGCCCCCGACAGCGAGGTCAGGTCCACCCGGTCCAGCGCAATCCGGGCCTCGGGATGGATGCGCCAGGAAGGCGTGCCGTCTTCGTCGTGGAAGGTGGCGCGGAGGACTTCGTGCCGCCGGACCACCTCTCTCAGAGAGCGCTCCAGCAACGCCACATCGAGCGCCCCCTCCACACGGACAGCCACCGCATCGTTGTACGCGGCGCCGCCGGGCTCGAGCTGCTCCAGGAACCAGAGCCGTTGCTGCGCGAAGGACAGCGGCAGCGCTCCTTCGTGAGACCGGGCCACCAACGGAGGCACCCCGGACGCCCCCAGGAGGCGAGCATCGATGCGCGCCCCCAAGGCCGCGGGCGAGGACGACTCGAACAGCTCACGCAGGGGCAGGTCCACCCCGAACGCCTCACGAATCCGGGAGGCGGCGCGAGCGGCCAGCAACGAGTGCCCGCCCAGCGCGAAGAAGTCGTCCTCCGCGCCTACCCGCTCCACGCCCAGCAACGAGGCCCACAGCTCGGCCAAACGGCGTTCAGTGTCCGTCCGAGGCGCCACGTACTCCCGAGCGACGTCACGGACGCCCTCCGGCGCGGGCAACGCCTTCCGGTCCACCTTCCCGTTGGGCGTCAGCGGGAGCGCATCGAGTGGCACGAACGCCGAAGGCACCATGTGCTCCGGCAGGGAGCGCCGGGAGAAGGCCAGCAGCGCCTCCACCGAAAGCGCCATACCTGGCCGAGCGACGACGTACGCGACCAGGCGCGCGCCTCCAGCAGACTCCTCCCGCGCCACAACCACGGCCTGCTCCACGTCGGCGTGCCGCGCCAGCACGGACTCGATTTCGCCAGGCTCCACCCGGAAGCCACGGACCTTCAGCTGGTGGTCCACCCGGCCCAGGAACTCCACCGTCCCATCCGCGCGCCACCGAGCCCGGTCGCCCGTTCGATACATCCGGGCACCAGCGTTGGAGGACGCCGGGTCCGGGAGGAATCGCTCGGCGGTCAGCTCCGGCCGCGCGTGATAACCCCGAGCGACACCCATCCCACCGATGTAGAGCTCACCGGGCACACCCACGGGCAAGGGCCGCAGCTCCGCATCCAGCACGTATAGCGACGTGTTGGCGATGGGCGTGCCAATGGGCACCGGCCCCGGCGAACCATCCACTGCGTGCGACGAGGACCAGATGGTGGTCTCCGTGGGGCCGTACATGTTGAGCAGCGCTCCGCCCACGGTGTCCCGCAACCGTGCCGCCAACTCCGCGGACAGCGCCTCACCGCCGACGAGCAGGTGCTCCAGCCCCGCGAGCGCCCCGGCCGCACCGGGCTCCAAGAGCAGCGCCTGGGCCAGGGAGGGCGTGCATTGCAGATGCGTGACTCCGTGCCGGCGAAGCTGCGCGGGCACGGTGATTTCCTCCTGCGACTGAAGCCGGAAGTCCCGCTCGCAGCGCTGCCGCACGGCATCCAGCGCCGGAAGGCTGGCGAGCACGGCATCCGTGTCCACGCCGAAGTCGATGAGGCACGCGACCTCATCCACGCCCAGCGCCTCGATGCGCGCCACCTGCTCCCGGCAGGTGCGCGGCGTCCCGAAGAGCCCCGCCCCTTCGAAGAAGCGCCCGAAGGCCCGTCCCACGAGCGCGTCCAGGTCCTCTGGACGAACCGATGCGGGATCCAGGTCCACGCCCAGCGTCCGGCCCAACCCGCGCATCAGGTCCGCGGAGTTGCTCAGGTAGCGCCGCAGCGGCGCTTCGACCGTCTCTCGCACACGATCCACGTCGTGCCCCACGAACGTGTGGAGCATCAGCGTCACATGGCCCTCGCCCTCGTGGCCCGCCTCGCGCCAGGCCTCGCGGTAGAGCGCGATGCGTGACTCCAGCTCCTCCCACCGCTGTCCCAAGAGGTGCGTCAGGACGCCCGCGCCCAGCCGGCCCGCTTCGCGGAAGGTGTCCGGATTGCCAGCGGCGGTCAGCCACACAGGGAGCTCGCGCTGCACGGGGCTCGGACGGATGCGGACATCGATGGGCGTCCCCGCACCATTGGGGAACGACAGCGACTCACCGCGCCAGAGCCGCCGCAACGTGTCCAGGTCTCGCCGTGCCAGCTCCCGGCGCTCCGCATACCGCTCTGGCGCGAGGACGAAGTCATCCGCGTGCCAGCCCGGCGCCACGGAGATGCCGACGCGGCCCTTCGACAGGTTATCGACGAGCGACCACTCCTCGGCCACGCGCACGGGGTGGTGCAAAGGCAGCACGACGCTGCCGGCGCGGATGGCCACGCGCTCGGTGATGGCGGCGATGGCCGCGCTCGTCACGGACGGATTGGGATAGAGCCCACCAAACGCATGGAGGTGGCGCTCCGGCGTCCACACCGCCTGGAAGCCATGACGGTCCGCGAACCGCGCGCCCTCGAGCAACAGCCGGTAACGCTCCGCGCCTGGAGCCCCCTCGTCCGCCGCGAAGTAGAAGAGGCTGAAGCCCAGAGGCTTCTGGCGCGTTCGCGTCACCCGGCGCGGCGCGGCCCCCAAGGCCCCCTGCTCGCCCTGCACGGCGACTTTGAAGCCGCGCGCCAGCGTCCAGAGCAACTCCAACACGGAGATGTCGAAGGAGACGCTCGTCACCGCGAGCCACGTCCCCGGTTCGGTCCCCACGCGCGCGTCCATGCCCGTGAAGAAGCTGACGACGTTGCGGTGTGGAATCAGCACGCCCTTGGGCTTGCCGGTGGAGCCCGAGGTGTAGAGGACATAGGCCAGGTTGTCGGGCCCCACGGCTCCCGGTGGCGCGGCGTCCGCCTCGCCAGCCACATCCAGCGGAACCACGGTCCTATCGCCGACCGGAAGCGCGCCCGCCAGATGCCGGTGGGCGAGCACCACCGAGGCGCCAGAGTCCTCCAGCATCAGCGCGAGCCGAGCCTCGGGGTACGACGGATCCAGCGGCAGGTACGCACCGCCCGCCTTGAAGATGCCCAGCAGGCCCACGACCAGGTCCACGGAGCGGTCGGCGAAGAGGCCCACGATGCGTTCAGGGCCAACGCCCTGCTCGCGCAGCCGCCATGCCACGGCGTTGGCTCGTTGGTTCAGCTCACGGTACGTGAGGAGCCCGTCGCCACACACCACGGCAACGGCGTCCGGCATGCGCAGTGCCTGCGACTCCACGAGCGCATGGATGCACGTCTCCGGGAACTCCGCCCGCGTGTCATTCCAGTCGACCAGCACCTGCCGCTGCTCTGCCTCAGGCAACAGCGGGAGCATGGCGATGCGCTGGTCAGGGTCCGCGACAATGGATTCCAGAAGCACGCCCAGCCGCGCCACCAGTCGCGCGGCGGTGCCCGCATCAAACAGGTCCGTGGCGTACTCGAGCCACCCTCCCAGTCCCTCCGGCCCTCGGGCCAGCGACAGCGTCAAATCGTAGGGCGTGGCCCCCGGGTCCACCTCCACGCGGCGAGACTCCAGGCCGGGCAGCGCCAGTCCCGCGCCGGGCTCCGGCTGGAGCACGAACAGCACCTGGAACAAGGGTGCGCGCGAGGGGTCCCTCGTGGGTTGGACGGCGTCGACCAGCCGCTCGAAAGGAACGCCCCGGTGAGCAAAGGCCGCCAGCACGCCTTCCCGCGTCTGTCCCAAGAGTTCGCGGAAACGTGATGAGCCAGACACGGACGCGCGCAGGACGACCAGGTCGAGGAAGCATCCCATCAACCCTTCGAGTCCCGCCCGCTCAC
The DNA here is from genome assembly GCF_006547355.1 of Myxococcus sp. AB036A. Lineage (NCBI taxonomy): Bacteria > Pseudomonadati > Myxococcota > Myxococcia > Myxococcales > Myxococcaceae > Myxococcus > Myxococcus sp. AB036A. Next base: position 150,027 of record NZ_VHLC01000002.1, read on the forward strand.
GCCCATTGACGGCCGTTCCGACGCAGAAGTCCGCCTGTCCCGAATGACGTGCGAGCAGCACCTCGAAAGCCGCCAGCAACGTCATGAACAACGTGGAGCCTTCGCTCCGGCCCAACGCCTCCAGCCGATCCGTCAGCGCCTCCGGTAACCGTACTGACACGCGGCCACCGCGATAGGACGGCATGGGCGGTCGAGACCGATCCGCGGGCAGCTCCAGCGCAGCGGGCACACCCGCCAGCCGCGCCTTCCACCAGTCGAGCGACGTGGCCAGGGCGCCGTCCGCCTCGACCTCGCGGCGCCAGCGCGCGAAGTCGGGGTACTGGAAGGCCAACGGCGGCAGCGAAGCATCACCCGCGTACAGCGCACTCAGCTCACGGGCCAGGATGGCGAACGAGGCACCATCCGAGGCGATGTGGTGCATCACCACGACCAGCAGGTGCTCGTGCGCGTCCAATTGAAACAGCGTGGCCCGGAGCAGCGGACCGCGCTCGAGGTCAAACGGCGCCCGCGCTTCCTCGTGGGCCAGACGAAGCGCGGCCTCCTCGCGGGCATCCACCGGGACGTCGCGGAGGTCCACCCGGCGAAGTGATGACACCGGCACCGACGAGGTCACCTGCGACGGCGTGCCATCTTCGTCGCGGAACGTCGCCCGGAGCGCCGCGTGGCGCTGAACGATTGCAGCGAAGGCATGCTCCAGCGCCACCTCATCCAGTGCACCGGTGAGCCGTACCGCCGCCGGCAGGTGATACGCGGCGCGTCCCTGCGCCAACTGCTCGAACAGCCACAGTCGCTGCTGCGCGGAGGAGAGCGGCGCGGGCGTCTTCTCCTCGCCCCGCGTCAGCTCCGCGCCAGCGGACTTCCCACGCGCCGCGAAGAGGGTCCGCGCGAGTTCCCCCACCGTCGGCCCTTGAAGCAGGACCTCCATGCGAAGGACCACGCCCAGGGCCACGACGTCGTTCGCCAGCTCCACGGCGCCCAGTGAGTCCAGACCGAAGGACGTGATGGGCGCATCCGTCGCCAACTCCTCCGGACGGACGCGAAGCCGCGCGGCGATCCGCGCCAGCAACCACGCCTCCAGTGCCTCCACGGTGAGCGGCTCGGCCGCGGTGATGTCAGGCGCGGGAGCCTCGGCCTGGGGCGCGTCTGCGCCCGACTCGCTCCAGGTCAGCAGTGCCCGAGCCGTCCCCGCGAGCCATTCGGCCCGGCAAGCACGCCGCTGAATCTTCCCGCTGGACGTCTTCGGCAGCGTGCCCGGCTCGATGAGGACGAGCGTGTGGAGCTGGACCTCGTGCGTCTCCGCCAGCCCCCGGCGGACGGCGCCCACCACGTCCTCGGCGGTCCACGGCTTGCGCGAGTCCACCTCGTACATCACCGCGAGCCGCTCCTCGCCGCCCACGTCGATGGAGAACGCCGCGCCACAACCGGGCCGCAGCGCCGAATGGCTGCGCTCCAGCGTCAGCTCCAGGTCCTGCGGATGCAGGTTGCGCCCGCGGAGGATGATGAGGTCCTTGCGCCGGCCCACGACGAACAGCTCGCCGTCCTTCAGCAGGCCCAGGTCTCCCGTCCGCAGGAACCGGGGGCCGCTGTCCGAATCCGCCAATCGTGCCCCGAACGCCGCTTCGCTCTCATCGGGCCGCTCCCAGTAGCCGTGGGCCACGCTGGGACCAGAGACCCAGATCTCCCCCACCCGCTCGGGCGGGCAAGCCAGACGCGTCTCCGGGTCCACGACGAGCAACGTCTGCTCAGGCAGCGTCTGGCCGCACCCCACCAGCGGGCGCGCCCCGGGGCCGTCCTCGGCCGCCAGCGCCTCGTTCCGCTCCAACGCCTGGGCGTCCCACGTCCGCGTGAGGACACCTTCGCCCTTGCGCCCACCCGAGGCGATCAGCGTGCCTTCCGCGAGCCCATAACAGGGATAGAGCGCCTCGCGCTGGAAGCCCACGGGCGCGAAGGCTTCCGAGAAGCGGGTCATGACTTCCGGACGGATGGGCTCGGCCCCACAGAAGGCCAGCTCCCAGCGACGCAGGTCCAACCCCTCACGCTCCGCGGGAGGCACCTTCCTCACGCACAAGTCGAAGGCGAAGCACGGGCCACCGCTGATGGTGCCACCGAAGCGAGACAGTGACTCCAACCAGAACCGTGGGCGGCGAAGGAACGCGAGCGGCGACATCAGCGCCACCGGGAAGCCCGCGTAGAGCGGCTGGAGGATGCCGCCGATCAGGCCCATGTCGTGGTACGGCGGCAGCCAGATCACGCCCACGCTGTCCGAGCGGACCTGGAACGCGTGGGAGATCAGCCCCAGGTTGTGCAGCAGATTCCCATGGCTGAGTTGCACGCCCTTCGGCTCGCCCGTGGAGCCGGACGTGTATTGAAGGAAGGCCAACGTGTCCCACGAAGGCTCCGGACGGCGCCACCCCGCCTCGGTCCCCTCGGGCAACGCGTCGGTGGCCACCCAGCGGAGCGCGGCAAGTTCGGGGGCGCCTTCGAAGAGCCCCTCCCCCATCTCTTGGATGAAGGAGGTGGTGAGCACGACGCTCGCGCGCGCATCCCGGATGATGGCGCGCAGCCGAGGCAACGTCCTCTCCAGCCGCATCGGGTCCGGCGGATAGGCTGGGACGGCGACCAACCCGGCATACAAGCAGCCGAAGAAACCCGCGACGTACTCCAGGCCCGGTGGATAGAGGAGCACCGCCCGCTCGCCCGCTCGCGCCAGGGCCTGGAGTGCCGCGCCAATGCGCCGGGCTCGCAAATCCAACCCGGCGTAGCTCAGGACCGCGTCATCCCCGCCATCCTCCAGGAAGGTGTACAGCGGCCGTTCACCCAGGGACTGGGTCTGCGCTTCGAGGAGCTCCAGCAGTGTCGCGGCCGAGTGGGAGCGCATGGTGAGAGGTTCCAAGGGGTGGAGCTGTGGAAAAGCCGGAGACCTTCGCTGGGGGGGAACGCGCAGCATAAGCTATGAGCACCCACATTCCGGTTTTCGTCCGGAGTCCTGGTGCTGGGCTCGCGCGCATCGGAGCGCAGCGGCTGCTGACGCGGCTCCAGACCAACACCCCGCTCGCGCTGCGGGATCAGCTCAGCCGACGCCCCGGAAGGTTGAAGCCTCCGCGTGAGCCGCCGTCGCTTCGAGCACGTAAAACAGCCGCTTTATACGCACTCTGAGTCAAAGTGCTATTACCCGGAAAATGCCACACGTCAACGAATCCCCAGGCGAGCTGATGTTCTCCGATGAAATCCAGGCGCTGCACGGTGAGCTGTCCGCGGCGGCGGTGGCCTTCCTGAAGTTCGCGGAGCGGACGCCCGAGGTGTTCGCGCGGCACCGCTTCCACAAGTTCGAAGCGTCACCGCTGATGTATTACGAGCTGCACCGGTGGCCACTCCTCATCGACTCGCGCCGCGACCGTGAACTGGAGGAGGTCGCGGTCAAGCTCTGCCGGCTCGTCAAGCGCGGGCCTCGGCTGTTGCTGGGCGGCGACCCTCGGCGCATCGCCGACTACTACGGTGTCTCGCTGGAACGAGCGCGCGTGGCAGCGGAGGTCCTGGCCAACACGGAGGACGCGCGCGGCGCGCTCAGCCGCGGGGACTTCATCGACTCGGCCGGCGGCCTCAAGTGCCTTGAGATCAACATGATGGCGGGCCTGGGCGGATGGGAAACGGGGCTCAAGGCCCAGGTGGTGATGGACCAGCCCGTGCTCCAGCGCTTCACCGAGGAGCAGGGCCTGCGCATCCAACTGCAGGACACGCTGCGCGCCTTCCTGAGTCATGTCGTCGAAGACGTGCGACGGACCGTTGCGTGGGAAGGCGAATGCAATCTGGCCGTGCTCTTCCCCGACAACGAGCTGCCCGAAGCCGCGGGCAGGGAGATGGCGACGCTGCTGCTCAACAGCACGCTGAGCGAACTGCTCGATGCTGAAGGCGCGAAGGGCGAGGTGCTCATCGGCACCTACAGCGAGGTGAAGGACGCGGAGGGCCACTGCTTCACGATGCGCGGCCGGCGGCTGCATGCCGTGCAGGAACATGACGCGAGAGATCGGCTCGAAGTGGTGGGCCCGGACTTCGACGCCCGCGTCCGCGCCGCGCTCGCCGCGCGCACCTTGTGTCTCTACAACGGTCCAGCGCAGGAGCTGCTCGACGACAAGCTCAACATCGCGCTGCTATCGGAGAACGAGGCGTCACCCGCGCTCACTCCCGAGGAGCGGGAGCTCATCCGCCGGCACATTCCCTGGACGCGCCGCGTGCGCGCCACGCAGACGACGCGCGACGGCGCCTCCGTGTGGCTGCCCGACGAGCTCGCCGCCTCGAAGCGCGAAGGCCTGGTGCTCAAGGCGGGCCGCGCCTATGGCGGCAAGTCGGTGCTGATTGGCCGCGCGATGACCGCCGAGGACTGGGACGCCGCCATCCAGGAAGCCCTGGAGCACGGCGGCTGGATTGTCCAGGAGCGCGTCGAGCCCCGCCCCTACCACTTCCTGCGGGACGACGGCGCCGTGGGCCCCCACATCCTCATCTGGGGCGCCTTTGTCTTCGGTGAGCGCTACGGCGGAACCATGGTGCGACTGAACCCCACCGGTCAGGGCAAGGACGTGGTCAACGCGACCCAAGGCGCGTTGATGTGCGCGCTCGTCGTCGTCGAGTAACAGCCTGTGTCACACCGAGCCTCAGGGAATGAAAGAGCCCCTGGCATTCAGGCGCACTCCGGGCTGCCGCTCATTCTCAATTTTCAAGCATAATCAACCAAATCCCATTTGTCGCAGATAACCGCGTTAATATAGGCTTTGTCACCATCATGAAACGCGGACACGCGACGACTCGGCCCGTCTCGAAGCGGCCCCGAGGGCGCCGTCTGCCCGGGAAGGAACGCTCGCCGTGAAGCTCAGTGTTCTCGATCACTCCATCGTCGCCAGCGGCTCCCAGACACGTGCGGCCTTCCAAAACACGGTGGAGCTGGCTCGAGCCGCCGAGCAGCTCGGTTATCACCGCTTCTGGCTCGCGGAGCATCACGGCTCAGGACACTTCGCGGGCGTGGCGCCGGAAATCCTCGTCGCGCATGTCGCGGCGGCGACGTCTCGCATCCGGGTGGGAACGGGCGGCGTCCTGCTGTCGAACTACAGCCCCTTCAAGGTCGCCGAGGTCTTCCGGCTGCTGGAGACGCTCCACCCCAACCGCATCGACCTGGGCATCGGACGGACATCAGGCAGCACGGACCTGGTGGCCCGCGCACTGGCCTACGGGCCGCCGATGAACAACGAGAACTTCCCCACGAAGCTGGAGGACCTCGTCGCCTTCCTGTCGGGCACCACGCCCGCGACGCCGGAGTTCGAAAAGCTGAGCCTGAAGACCATGGCGCCGGGCATGCCGCAGGTCTGGGCCCTGGGCTCGGGCGAGCAGAGCGCCGCGCTCGCGGCCCGGCTGGGTCTGTCCTTCTGCTTCGCGCACTTCTTCAACCCCATCCACGGTGGCCCCGTGACGCGGGGGTATCGCGAGCGCTTCCAGCCTTCGCACGTACAGGCGGCGCCCAACTCCGCCGTCAGCGTCTACGTCATCTGTGCCCCGACCGAGCAGGAGGCCCGGCGAATAGCCCGGAGCAGCGACCTGCTGACCATCAACACGCGCAGGGGCCGGCCCGAAGCGCCCATTCCATCCATCGAGGAGGCGGAGGCCTACGCCTACACGCCCGAGGACCTGGCCACGCTCGAGTTCGACCGCAAACGCGTCGTGTGTGGTTCACCGGACCAGGTGAAGGAACAGCTGTTGCGCATGGCCGCTGAATTCCAGGCGGACGAGCTGCTCGTCACCACCATTGTCCACGACCATCGCGCCCGGATGCGCTCCTACGAGCTGCTCGCTGACGCGTTCTCTCTCTCGAGCACGCCGCCCGCCGCCCAGGCAGCCAGCTGAGCCTCGCCTCCGCGCAACGCGGAGCCCTGCACCGCGTCACGGTCACCGCCCTGAGCCCCGCGGCATGAGGGCTCCGTGGGGAGTGTGCGTGGTGCCACCGGACCGCTACCCCACCTCGCTTCCTGAACGTGAGTTCGTCGACAGCCATGAGCGAAGACAACCTGAGTGAAGGCGACGATCTGGCCATTGCCATCGTCGGAATGGCGGGCCGCTTCCCGGGCTCCCCCGACGTGGAGACCTTCTGGCGGAACCTCTGCGAGGGGGTGGAAGGCATCCGCTTCTTCACGGACGACGAACTGAAGGCACGCGGCGTTCCCGAGGAGCGCCTGCGACAGCCGGGCTTCGTGCGCGCCGGGGCCGTGCTGGACCAGGTGGACGCGTTCGACGCGAGCTTCTTCGGCTATTCGCCGCGCGAGGCGGCGCTGATGGATCCGCAGCACCGCATCTTCCTGGAGTGCGCGTGGGAGGCCATCGAGCGCGCGGGCCACGGACTGGATACGGAGTCGCGCTCGGTGGGCGTCTTCGCGGGCACGAGCCTGAGCACGTACCTGCTCTTCAACCTGCGCACGCACCCGGAGCTGCTCGAGTCGAGCGACAGCTTCCAGGTGATGATTGGCAACGACAAGGACTTCCTCGCCACGCGGCTGGCGTACCACTTGGACCTCAAGGGCCCCAGCCTGGACGTCCAGACGGGTTGCTCCACGTCGCTGGTCGCCACCCACCTGGCCTGCCAGTCATTGATGGGCTTCCAGTGTGACGTGGCCATCGCGGGCGGCGTGTCCGTGGACGTGCCCCAGCGCACGGGCTACGTGCACCAGCCCGGCGGCATCGCGTCGCCGGATGGCCACTGCCGTCCCTTCGACGCACAGGCCCAGGGAACGCTCTTCGGCAGCGGCGCGGGCGTGGTCGTGCTCAAGCGGCTGGATGACGCGCTCGCGGACGGCAGCCACATCCACGCCGTCATCCGGGCCTCCGCCATCAACAACGACGGTGCCTCGAAGCTCGGCTACACCGCGCCCAGCGCCGAAGGACAGGCGGAGGTCATCGCCCGCACCCACGCCCTGGCGGGCGTGACGCCGGACACCGTGGGTTACGTGGAGACGCACGGCACCGGCACCCTGCTGGGAGATCCGGTCGAGGTCTCCGCGCTGACGAGCGCCTTCCGCGCCGGCACGGAGGCCACCAGCTTCTGCGCGCTCGGCTCGGTCAAGTCGAACATCGGCCACCTGGACGCGGCGGCCGGCGTGGCGGGGCTCATCAAGACGGCCCTGGCGGTGGAGCACGGACGCATTCCCCCCACCCTCCACTGCCGCACGCCCAACCCGAACATCGACTGGGCGCGCAGCCCCTTCTTCGTGAACGCCGCGTTGAGGGACTGGCAGCCGCATGCCCACCGGCGCCGCGCGGGCGTGAGCTCCTTCGGCATTGGTGGCACCAACGCCCACGCACTGCTGGAAGCGCCGCCGCCCCCTGCGCCCTCCGGTCCGTCGCGGCCCTGGCAGCTGCTGGTGCTCTCCGCGAAGAAGCCGGCCGCGCTAGACGCGCTCACCCAGAACCTGGGCACGCACCTGGAGGCGCACCCCGAGCAGTCCCTGGCGGACGTGGCCTACACCCTCCAGATGGGCCGCAAGGCCTTCCCGCACCGGCGCGTCGTGGTCTGCGAGAGTGGCGAGGACGCGGCCACGGTGCTGTCCGAGGTGAACCCCGAGCGCGTGTTCACGGACGTGGCCAAGGACGGTGGCCGCTCCGTCGTGTTCCTCTTCCCCGGCGGTGGCGCGCAGCACCTGCGCATGGGGCAGGAGCTGTACGAGAAGGAGCCCGCCTTCCGCGAAGCCTTCGACGCGTGCGCCGCCATCTTCCAGCGCCGCGGCGGACCGTCGCTTCGCACGGTGCTGTACCCGGCGGGTGACGCGGACGCGGGCGCGCCCCTTCCTCGTCCCTCCGTGGGCCTGCCCGCGCTCTTCACGGTGGAGTACGCCCTGGCGAAGCTGTGGGAGTCCTGGGGCATCCGGCCCGAGGCGATGATTGGCCACAGCATGGGCGAGTACGTGGCCGCCTGCCTCGCGGGGGTCTTCTCGCTGGAGGACGCGCTGGCGTTGGTGGCCGAGCGTGGCCGCCTCTTCGAGCAGCTTCCCTCCGGCGCGATGGTAAGCGTGGCCATGTCCGAACAGGAGCTGCTGCCGATGCTGGGCGAGCACCTGTCCCTGGCCGCCGTCAACGGACCGTCGCAATGCGTGGTGGCCGGCGACACCGCCTCGGTGGATGCGCTCTCCGCCGACCTGGCGGCGCGAGGCATCGAGCACCGCCGCGTCCACATCGACGTGGCCGCGCACTCCCACCTCATCGACTCCATCCTGCCGGCGTTCGCGGCCTTCGTCGGGCGGCTGAAGCTCCAGACGCCGACGCAGCCCTTCGTCTCTGGCGTCACGGGGACATGGGTGACCGAGGAGGAGGCCACCGACCCGAGGTACTGGGTGCGCCACCTGCGGCAGACGGTGCGCTTCGGTCCGGGCGTACGTTGCCTGCTGGAGAACCCGTCGCGCGTGCTGCTGGAGGTCGGTCCCGGGCGGACACTGGGTTCGCTCGCGCGCCTGCAGGTGGAGCGCGGCCAGCCCACCGTGGTGCTCACGTCGATGCGGGCGCCTCGCGAGCCCGGCTCCGACATGCGCTTCGTCCTCACCACGCTGGGCCGGCTCTGGGCGGCGGGCGTTCCCATGGACTGGCGGCGTCTCCAGGCCGGAGAGCAGCGCCGGCGCGTGGTGCTGCCCACCTACCCCTTCGAACGCAAGCGGCACTGGCTGGAGCCGAATGCAGCCGGCATTGCGGTCGCCAGCGACGTCTCGCTCGCCCGGCGCAAGGACGCGGCGGACTGGTTCTATCTGCCCTCCTGGAAGCGCACGCTCGTACCGCGCGCAACCACCGTCGCACCCCAGAACTGGCTCGTCTTCACCGACACCAGCGGGCTGGGAGACGCCTTGGCGACACGGCTGGCGGAGAGCGGCGGCCGGGTCACCCGGGTGTCGCAGGGCTCCGACTTCCGCCGAGTGGATGACGGCGCCTTCGAAGTAGACCCAACCCGCCCGGAGACCTACGCGGCGCTGCTGAACGCGCTCTCCGAGGACTCCTGCCGTCCCGAGCGCATCGTCCACCTGTGGAGCGTTGACTCCGCGGGAGAAGGACTGGCGGGCCTGGAGCACGCCCAGCGCACCGGCTTCTTCAGCCTGCTCTTCCTCGCACAGGCCCTGGCTGGCCATGGCGCATCCGGGCCCGTGCAAATGACGGTGGTCTCCAGCGGCGTTCAGGCCGTCACCGGACATGAGGTGCTGGCCCCGGAGAAGGCCACGCTCCTGGGCGCCTGCCGCGTGCTGCCGCACGAGGTGCCGGGCCTGTCATGTCGGTCGATCGACGTGGAGGCCCCGCGCTGTAGCAAGACGCTCCAGGCCCTGGTGGCGCGGCTGGTGGGTGAGCTGGCCACGGGTTCTTCCAACGGCGCCGTGGCGCTCCGAGGCCCGAGCCGCTGGGAACAGTCGTTCGAGCAGGTGCGCATCTCCGCGCCCGCCGAGGATGCGCCGTCGCGCCTGCGTCCGCGAGGCACGTACCTCATCACCGGCGGCCTGGGTGGCATCGGTCTGGTGCTGGCAGAGTCGCTCGCGCGGCAGGTCCAGGCACGGTTGGTGCTGGTGGGCCGCAATCCCCTTCCGGAACGTGACACCTGGGACACGTGGCTCACCGAGCACGGTGAGCAGGACCGGGTGAGTCAGCGGATTCGCCAGGTGCTGGCGCTGGAGGCCCTGGGCTCCGAGGTCCTGGTCCTCCCGGCAGACGTGGGCGACGCCGAGCAGATGGCCGAGGTGCTGCGCCGGGCGCGACAGGCCTTTGGCGAACTCCACGGCGTCATCCACGCTGCGGGCGTACCCGCGGGCGGACTGGCCCAGCTCCGCACCCAGAAGGCCGTGGAGGACGTCCTGCGCCCCAAGGTGTCGGGCACGTGGCTCTTGCACGCGCTGCTGCGCGACACGCCCCTGGACTTCTTCGTGCTCTGCTCGTCTCGCACCGCCTACACGGCGGAGCCAGGGCAGATTGACCACTGCGCCGCGTGCGCCTTCCAGGATGCCTTTGCTCACCAGGCCGCGGCGACGGGGAACCTGCCGATCATCTCCCTGGGCTGGGACACCTGGCGCGAAGTGGGCCAGGCCGTAACGACGCAGATGCCGGACGGCGCCAACCCGATGCGGGAGGCGATGCTGGCCCATGCCCTGACACCGGCCGAGGGCGTGGACGTCTTCGAGCGCGTGTTGGCGCAGGCCCCCACCCACGTCGTGGTGTCCACCGAGGACCTGCGAGCGGCAATGGCGCGCAGCGCTTCGCTGCTCCAGGACTTGATGGGCCCCATGGAGACGGACGCCGCGCCGGCGACCGAGCGCGCGGCGCCCGCCAGCATGGATGAGGCGGAGCGCGAGCTGGCGGACATCTGGCAGCGCTTCCTGGGCGTGGAGAGCGTGGCGCTGCATGAGAACTTCTTCGAGCTCGGTGGGAACTCGCTGATTGGCCTGAAGGTCATCAACGAGGTGAAGCGCCGCTTCGGCAAGGACCTGCCGGTGGTGTCGCTCTTCGAGAACCCCACGCTCAGCGCCATGGCCCGGCTTCTGACCCGAGGGCAGGAACAGGCCTCGGCCACCACCAGTGACCGGCGAAGCCGCGGAGCCAGGCGTCGGGAGCTCATCCAGCAGCGGCGCCAGTCGGGGAACTGAGCGCAAGAGGGGGACAGCGTGTCAGACAACAACACGGGGATGGAGATCGCAATCACCGGCATGGCCGGGCGCTTCCCGGGCGCGCGCAGCCTGGAGGAGCTGTGGCGCAACCTCTGCGACGGCGTGGAGTCCATTGAGCCGCTTTCGGACGAGGCAGTCCTCAAGGCGGGCTTGCCCCCCGAGGTGCTGAAGGATCCGCACTTCGTGAAGGTGGCCTCACGGCTGGACGACGTGGCGGGCTTCGACGCGGCCTTCTTCGGCTACACACCGCGCGAGGCGGAGGTCATGGACCCGCAGCAGCGCCTCTTCCTGGAGTGCGCGCTGGAGGCGTTGGAGGACGCGGGCCATGGCGCGCCGCCTCCCGAGCTGTTGGTGGGTGTCTTCGGCGGACAGGCCCTGAGCACCTACCTGCTGCTCAACCTGCTGGGGAACGCGGAGCTGATGCGCACGGCGGACCCGCTCCAGCTCAACCTGGGCAACGCGGGCAGCTTCCTCACCACCCGGGCCGCCTACAAGCTGGACCTGCGCGGCCCCAGCTTCAACATCGAGAGCGCGTGCTCCACGTCGCTGGTCGCGGTCCACGTCGCCTGTCAGAGCCTGCTCAACCAGGAGTGTGACCTCGCGCTCGCGGGCGGCGTGTCCATCAACCTCCAGATTCAGGGCGGCTACCGCTACGTGGATGGCGGCATCCTGTCGCCCGACGGGCACTGCCGCCCGTTCGACGCGCAGGCCAAGGGCATCGTCTTCGGCAGCGGCGCGGGCGTGGTGGCGCTGCGCCGCCTGGAAGATGCGCTGGCGGATGGCAGCCCCATCTACGCAATCATCAAGGGCTCCGCGGTGAACAACGACGGCGCCGCGCGCGTGGGCTACACCGCGCCGGGCGTCGAGGGCCAGGCCGCCGTCATCTCCGAGGCCCTGGGCAGCGCGGGCGTATCGGCCGGGAGCATCGGTTACGTGGAGGCGCACGGCACCGGCACCGCGTTGGGAGACCCCATCGAAGTGCAGGCCCTCATCCGCGCCTTCGGAGACGAGGCGGCCGGACCGCGCACTTGCGCCCTGGGCTCCATCAAGCCCAACCTGGGCCACCTGGACGCGGCGGCGGGCGTGGCGGGCCTCATCAAGACGGCGCTGGCGCTGAAGCACCGCAAGCTGCCACCCAGCCTCCACTTCGAGACGCCGAACCCCAACATCCCCTGGGACGCGAGCCCCTTCTACGTCAACACGAAGCTGCGCGAGTGGAAGGCCCCCGCCCGCGAGCCTCGGCGCGCCGGCGTGAGCAGCTTCGGCATGGGCGGCACCAACGCCCATGTCATCCTGGAGGAGCCGCCCTCCCGCGCCCCAGTTCCGCCCACGCGCCCGCACCAACTCCTGGTCCTGTCGGCGCGCACACCCACGGCGCTCGCCGCGCAGGCCTCCCGGCTGGAGGAGCACCTCCGCGCGAACAAGGGCCTGGAGCCCGCGGACGTGGCGTACACGCTCCAGGTGGGCAGGCGGCGCCACCCGCACCGCCGCGCCATCGTTTGTCAGGGGCGTGAGGACGCGCTCACGGCGCTGGGCGACATCAGCCGGCAGCTCTCCGCCACCGAGGAGCGCACCCGCCGCCCCACCGTGTTCATGTTCCCTGGCCAGGGCGCGCAGTACGCGGGCATGGCGCAGGGCTTGTACGAGAACGAGCGTGGGTTCCGCGCGGACGTGGACGACTGCGCCACCCGGCTCATCCCGCACCTCAAGCTGGATCTGCACGAGGTCCTATTCCCCGCCGCGGACCGCGCCGAGGAAGCCCAGCGGCAGTTGCAGCAGACGCGGTTGGCCCAGCCGGCCCTCTTCATCATCGAGTACGCGCTCGCGCGGCTGTGGATGTCCTGGGGCGTGCGGCCCGAGGCCATGGTGGGCCACAGCATCGGTGAGTACGTGGCCGCGTGCCTCGGGGGCGTCTTCACCTTGCCGGACGCGCTAGCCCTGGTGGCCGCGCGGGGCCAACTGATGCAGGACCTGCCACCGGGCGCCATGCTCTCCGTCGCGCTGTCGGAAGCGGAGCTGGTGTCGTCGCTGGATGCGCGGCTGTCCGTGGCCGCGGTGAACGCGCCGTCGATGACGGTGGTCGCCGGCCCTGACGACGCCGTGGACGCGCTGAAGGCCCGGCTGGACGCACGTGGCGTCCAGTCGCGCCGCCTGCACACCTCGCACGCGTTCCACTCCGCGATGATGGACCCCATCGTCGCGCCCTTCACCGAGCGGCTGCGCCGGATGAAGCTGTCCGCGCCGCAGATTCCCTTCCTCTCCAACGTCACCGGCACGTGGGTGACGGCCGCCGAGGCGAAGGACCCGGCCTACTGGGCCCGCCACCTGCGTCAGCCTGTCCGCTTCGCCGCGGGGCTCGCGCAGCTGCAACCCGCGCAGGTGCTCCTGGAGGTCGGTCCCGGCCGCACGCTGACCACCTTCGCGTCCCAGCCTGGCGCGCTCCGGCAGGCGCCCACCACGGTGACATCGCTCCGTCATCCGGACACGCGGCAGGCGGATACGGCCGTGCTGCTCGGCGCGCTGGGACAGCTCTGGCTGTCCGGCGTGGATGTGGACTGGGAAGCCTTCAACGGCGAGGCACGGCGCCAACGCGTCGGGCTGCCCACCTACCCCTTCGAGCGCAAGCGCTACTGGGTCTCCCCCGACGGGCACCGCGCCCTGGCCGCCGCGCCGTCCGCGGAGCGCGCCCCCGAAACGGAGGAGCCCGACGAGGCTCCCGCCGCGGGCTACTCCCGCCCCGCATTGGCCGTGGCCTACGTGGCTCCCGACACCGAAGACCAGCAGGTGGTCGCGCGCATCTGGGAGGACGTGTTGGGCGTGCGCCCGGTGGGCGTCCACGACGACTTCTTCGCGCTCGGTGGACACTCGCTGCTGGCCACCACGGTGGTGGGACGGCTGCGGGACACCTTCGGCTTCACGGTGCCGTTGCAATCGCTGTTCGAGGCGCCGACGGTGGCTCGACTGGCGGCGCTGGTGGCCGAGCAGCGCAAGAGCCCCGGCCATGACGACCCGGAGGTGGAGGCCCTGCTGCGAATCCTGGCCGAGCTCACCGCCAAGGAGGGCGCGGCCAGCCGTTAGCCGCGCGCCCACACCCCTTTCGAGAGACAGCCCAATGGCACCTCCTATCTCCCCACCCCTGAAGGCGCTCCTCCTGGCCATGGAGTACACGCCGAACGTGGCCGGCGGTGTGGGCACCTATGTCTACGAGCTGGCCCGCGGGCTGGCTCGCGGCGGGTGCAAGGTCACCGTCCTGGCGTACACGCCCGGCGAGCCCGCCGTGCTCCGCGAGCCCAACCTCACCGTACACATGATGCCGCCCAGCCGCGGCAGCCTCTCCCAGGCGGGGAAGCTCTCCCTGGTGGGCGGCATCCGCGTCTTCAACGACGACCTGATTCACCGAGGCCGCGAGCTCATCCACGAGGAGAAGCCAGACCTCATCCACTTCCACCAGTGGCACACCCACCGCGCCGCGCGAGCGCTGGCCCACGAGGCCGGTGTGCCGGTGCTGGGGACCAGCCACTACATCTCCGAGCCCGCCGAGCGATGGTGGGGACAGACGCCCGACCCGGAGATTCTCGAGGAGGAGCGCAGCTTCTACGACGGGTCGACGAACGTCATCTCGGTGAGCGACTCCATGAGCGAGCTCATCCGGGAGACCTATGGGATGCCGGCGTCGCTGCTGCACACCATCCACTGCGGCATGGACGCGGGCCCCTTCCTCCAGCCCTCGCACACGCCGGAGGACTACGCCCGGCTGCGCGCCACGGTGGCCACGCCGGATGACCCGGTCGTCCTCTACACGGGCCGGCTCCATCCCATGAAGGGCATCAGCGCCATCTTCGCCGCCGCCGAGCGCGTGCTCGAAAGGCGCCCCAACGTGCGCTTCCTCCTGGCCGGTGGCACCGACTCGCGTGAGTCCACGCAGATGGTACAGACGCTGACCCAGCGCTACGCGCACCTGCGCCACCGCATCAAGCTGCTGGGCAAGCTGCCACGCCAGCAGCTGGGGCTGCTCCATCGAATCGCGGATCTGGCGCTGGTGCCTTCGCTCTACGAGCCCTTTGGCTACACGGCCATCGAGGCCATGGCCTCCGGTCTGCCGCTGGTGGCGACGCGCTCCGGAGGCCCGTCGGAAATCGTCGACCACGAGAAGACGGGCCTGCTGGTCCCCGTGCTCCCCGGCGCACCGGGAGGTCCGCGCGAAGTGGACGTCGAATCGCTCGCCGCCGCGCAGCTCAACCTGCTGGAAGACCGTGAGCGGGCGCGGCGCATGGGGCTCGCTGGCCAGCAACGCGTGGTGGAGCTGTTCAGCCTGCCGCGCATGGTGGCCGCCAACCTCGCCGTGTACCAGAAGCTCGTTGGCGGACAGGGACGCGAGGTGCGGTCATGACGGATTGGTTGGCCTTCCACGTCCCCGCACCGGCGTCCTGGGTGCGCCTGTTCTGCCTGCCTCACGCGGGTGGCAGCGCCTCCCTGTTCCGCACCTGGCAGGCGGAGCTGGGGCAAGACATCGAGGTGTGCCCGGTGCAGCTCCCCGGCCGGGAGAACCGCCTGCGCGAGCCGCCCCTGCGCGCGCTGCCGGACGTCATCGCGCCCCTGGTCGACGTGCTGGCGAAGCACACGGACAAGCCCTACGCCCTCTTTGGACACAGCATGGGCGCGCTGCTCGCATACGAGCTGACGCGGGCCCTGCGCGAGCGCGGGCTGCCGGCTCCCCTGCACCTCTTCGTCGCCAGCTACCGGGCGCCGCACACGCTCCAGGCCCACACCCCGGCCACGGCCACCCATGACATCGACGCGTCCGAGGCCCGGCGCCTGGGTGAGTCACGCGCCGTGTCGGGCGAGATGGCGGAAGAGCTGCTGACTTTGATGCGCGCCACCATGCTGGCGGACACCGCCGTGTGCGAGGGCTACGCG
Source organism: Myxococcus sp. AB036A (assembly GCF_006547355.1). Lineage (NCBI taxonomy): Bacteria > Pseudomonadati > Myxococcota > Myxococcia > Myxococcales > Myxococcaceae > Myxococcus > Myxococcus sp. AB036A. Next base: position 165,605 of record NZ_VHLC01000002.1, read on the forward strand.
TGGAAGCCGGGCCCCGTCCTGGCGTGCCCGCTCTCCGCCTTCCGCGGCTTCGACGACTACGTGCCCGATGACGCGACGGAGACGTGGCGCCAGCTCACCTCCGGTCCGTTCGCCACCCAGACGTTCCTGGGGGACCACTTCTTCCTGCGACAGACGCCGCGCGGCCTGCTGCAGAACATCCGCCGGAGCCTCACCAGGCTGCGGCCCGCATCGACTCGCTGACCCTATTTTCAAAGGAGCCTTCCCGATGAAGTACCTCGTCTACGTCAAGGATCGCACCTCGGGCCCCCAGCCCCAGGACCCCATCGCCCTCAACCGCGCTGTCCGTGACTGGGTGGGCGCTCGCCTCCAGGACGGCACCTTCGACTGTGCCTACTACGTCCTCCCGAAGATGGGCCTCTGCATCCTCAACGCCGACTCGCATGAGTCGCTGCTGACGCTGCTCCGCGCCTGGCCGTCCTTCGCGTTCCAGGAGTTCGAAATCCACATGCTGGCGGACGTGCGCCACGGCATCGACAACAACTTCGAGCGCCTGCAGAAGGCTCAGGGCCAGAGCGAGAGCGCGGCCTGACGCACCACCCGGGAGAGCTGCCATGAGCACCGCCACCGCCCAGAAGGGCGCAGAACCCCTGGTTCCTGAGCGCATGCCGCTCGACAACCGCCGGGCCTTCTACGAGCGCATCGAAGCCAACAACAAACCCGTCATCCTCACCGACGCCATGAAAGGCTGGCCTGCGGCCGAGCGGTGGACCTTCGACTACTTCGCCACGAAGTACCGCGACGTGAGCGTCCCCGTGGAGTGGCTGCAATACAACGCCAAGGACACGGGCGGCGTGGAGCGCGTGGGCCGCGTGCGGAAGATGAGCATGCAGGAGTACGTCGACACGCTGAAGGCGAAGGGCGGCGAGACGCCGGGCTACCTCATCGGCAATGACCTGTTCCGCACCCTGCCGGAGCTGCACAAGGACGTCCGCTTCGACGATTACGCCGTCCAGCGCAAGCTCACCGAGCAGCTCTTCTTCATGGGCCCGCGCGGCACCTTCACCCAGCTCCACCTGGACCGCGCCCACAACCTGCACGCCGTCATGGTGGGCCGCAAGCAGTGGCAGTTGTATTCGCCCAAGCGGGACGCGGAGCTGAGCCCGGCGAAGCTCAGCCACCCGTGGTCCGTCGTGAGCGCCCACGACCTGACGCCCCACGGGGGCAAGGCGGACCAGCTCCCCGGCGGCCTCGTCCCGGATTACGACTTCGTCTTGGAGGCCGGGGAGATTCTCTACCTGCCCTACGGCTGGTGGCACCGCGTCTACACGGTGGAGGACGCCATCGCCACCAACTACTGGTGGTGGACCTGGTCGATGCTGGCCAGGCTGGGCCCGAAGCTCATCCCCTCCATCGCCCTGAGCGCGGTGGGCCGCATCCGCAAGCAGCAGAAGCTGGGCCGCGAGTACCGCGAGCAGTAAGGCGGCCCCGAGGCCTCACTCCAGTTCGATGAGGGCGCCCACGATGGCGCCCTGCGCGACGTTCACCACGCCGGTGCCCCGCCGCATGGGGCACATGCGGAGGAAGTGCCCGCCGTAGGTCTCTCCGAGCACGAAGAGCCCCCAGACGGCGATGTGGGGCACCACCGTGCCTTCCGGTCCCAGCGCGTGGAGGGGCATCGGGTGCACGCGCTCCTGCACCACCCAGCCGCCCACGTCGAGCGCCTTGCGCACGGCCGTGTCCCACTCAGCGGCGGAGGTCGTCCCACCCACCAGAACGGACTCGCCGCCGTAGTCCCGGCCCGGCTTGAGAACCAGGGACTCGCGTTGCGAGGCCAGCAGCTCCGGAACCAGGTACCGCGCCCCGTCCCGATCGACGTGCGTCCGTTCCACCCGGCATGACCAGGGCACGTTCCGGCGCACCAACTCCTGTTCCGCCTCGGACAGCGCGGGCGACGTAACGTGCTCCCAGAGCAGCGCGAGGTTGCGCTTGTCGTCGAGCACATCCTGCGCCGGGCCGTTGAGGAGGCTGACCGTCCGGGCATCGAACGCGGCCTGGGCCTGCGCGACGTAGGTCGCTCCCGCCATCGCCTGTCTGTCTCGCGCGTCGTACTCCACAACGGCGTGCAGCCGCTTGCCCCGGAGCGTGAGGTGGGCGCCGGCCTCTGACTCCACCGATCCATAGGCGGCCAGGAGAACCTCGCCGCGCGCGCCTTCAGGCTGGAGGATCTCCTGGAGCTGGGCGGTGAAGAACCGGCTCACCTGCTCCGCCGGGCCTGCTTCCGGCATGGTGCTCGGGGAGAAGAGGATGCCGATGTTGCACTCCCCTTCCCAGTCGAGGTCGCGCCGCACGGTCTCGACAACGTTGGAGAAGAAGTCGCGCAGCGTCCGCGGCTGACGGACGCGCAGCCGCTGCTCCATGGCGAAGCGCTGCATCGCGGGCTGCGCCAGCACCTGTTGGACGTGGATGGCCGTCTCCCAGCCCCCGACACCCGCGGTCAGGTTGAACTCCACGCACTTGAAGGCCGTGCCGTCATGGATGAAGTCACCACGGCCAATGGCTCCGCGGGCGTCATCCGTCCGCGCCAGGGCCTCGAGCGCCGCGTGCGCCCGCTCATGCGGCAGCCCGTAGAACGCCGCGGCGCGATCCGTGCCCCCCAGCAGGCGCCGGGGGGCCCGCTTGATGAGCCGGCAGAGCGCCGGGGCGACTTCCCGCATCTGTCGTGCGACCGGGCCCTCCACGAAGGTGGGCCACGCATGCAGCGCATAGGTGATGAACGGCGATGCCTCGTGCGGCTTGAAATTGTGGCGCGAAAGGGCCTCGGGGACGCGCTCTGTGAACTCCAGGAATGCAGCGGCGGCAGGGGAAAGCTGGCCGTGCAGCGCTTTGACTTCTGGAGGAAATTGTCCGCCGGGAATCGGCTCGGGCACGCTCATGGGCGTACGGCTCCTTCATGTACAGGGGTGAAACCGTTGAAAGGCCGCGGCCTCCTCAAGACATCTCGCAGACCAGCCGCAGCTCGCTCGTGTAGCGGCGCTGAGCCGCGTCGGTGAGCCAGAGGTGTTCGGGGTCCGGCAGCATCTCCGAGAACTGGACGCGTGAAGCCGGCGACTCCTCCGCCGTGCGCCGCACCAGCTTCGCCATCATCTCCACCAGCAAGGGGCTGTCGAAGTCCACGAAGCACGGCTTGCGCTCCGTCGCCACCTTGAAGAACGCGAAGCGCGGAATGCCCAGCCCCTGCTGCCAACGCCGGGCCCCCAGCCATTGCGCCATCGGGTCCGTGAGTCCGGCGAAGCCCAGCTCGGAAGCAGGCGCGCTCCAGCGCTCACGGGCGACGACCACGCCATCCACCGTCACCCGAGGCGAGTAGTCATCGGCCAGCGCCAGGTCGAAGATGCTGGCGCAGCGCTGTTCCAAGAACACGGCCATGAACTCCATCAGGCCGAAGCGGCGCCCGCTCACGCGGTCGAGGACCTCCAGCGTGCCGTCACGCCGCTCCACCACCATGTCCCCCACGCGGAGCGCGCGAGCGCCCGGCTGGGGCGGCGGCTCCTGCCCGGAGAGGTAGTAGAAGCTGTCTCGCGGGAAGAGGCACGGCAGCGTCCGCTGGCTCCACTCGGACTTCGGGAACACGGGCACCACGTCGGCCCCGGTGGCACACCGCTCTGCGAGCGCGAAGAGTTCCTCGGGCGCTGGGTGCTGTTCCACGAAGAGCGAGGAGATGCTGTTGCACAAATGCAGTTCGCCCAGCACCAACTGGTAGTCCCCGGCGCGAACGCCCTCCTCGCTGGCCGCGTCAATCATCACGTCCGGTGAGGCATGCCAGCGGCTTCGCCACGCCGGGCCCGGCTCGCCGAAGACCTCGAGCACGTGGGGCCGGAGCGAATCAACGGTGCGCGTCTGGCGTCGGACCTCCGGCTCCAGGGCAAAGAGCTCACGCCAGCGCCGGCGATGCTCGGCGACGGCCTTGGCCACGGGCATCAGCTCCGCTTCAGAGGCCGGGTCCTTGAGTCCCTGCACGAAGGCGAGCTGGAGCGCGGTGAGCGACACAGGTGCGCCGCCTTCGGACAACCGGTCGAAGAGCGCATCCAGGCCCGCGCGCGTCCCCCGTGTCACCTCCCCCACCAGCCACCGTGCTCCGGTCAGCACCAGCTCCAGCACGGCTCCGAGCCGGCCAATCACCGGAGCGCCCAGCGTCAACGCGCCGTCCCGCGCACAGTCCTCGTAGATGAGCGTCCGCGAGGCATACGTCTGGCCCGCCGCGCGCGTCGGCGGCGCCCCCGTCACCTCCTGAAACACCGCCTCCAGCTCCGCGACCGCAGCATCCAGGGCCGCGGGCGTCCCCGCCGCGGCTTCGACAGCGGCCCGCGCGCGCTCCAGACGCTCCAGCGGCGCCAGCGCACGGGCCCGCGCGTCTGCATCCTCGATGGCCATCAACGCACCGCGCAGCACCACCTCGGGCCGGATGACGAGCGGCACCTCCCAGCCCCAGACCAGGACACCGAAACCCACCGCCTGTTCGAGCGCCGTGAAGATTTCATCCTGCGAGGCGAAGGCAGGCGAATCACCGGCCGTGAGCTCCCGCGCGATGCTCACGGCGCTGGCCGAGCCATCACACCGAGACAACAGCAGCGCCTGCTCCGGGCTCAGCTCCACTGGCGTCGGCATGGGGCCGTGAAGCACATGCCCCTCCAGCCGGAAGTATGGCAACAGCCGAGGCGGGGCCCAGTGACGCAGGGACGCATCGCGCGCCAGGGCGGCGCTGAGCGCATCCAGGCACCATGTCTCGAAATAGACCGCGCGCCGGGAGACGAGCCGCTGACCGGGCGTCCAGCGCAGCCCTTCATTCGACGGCGTGAGCCGAGCCCAGCCCACGGGACCAAAGAAGCCGATGGTGTCGTTCTTGGTGCTGTAGCGCTGGACGTAGGAGGCCACCAGCCGCTCACGCTGCCGGGCCTTGCTGTTCCGAGCGGTGGCGGGAAGGGCCGCCAGCGGCTCCACGCCCGTCTTGTAGGCATGGCGGTTCTGCCACAGGAGGGCCTCGCTCAGGTGGGACTGCCCCGCCAGCGAGCGCAGCGCCGCGCTGATACTCAGCAGGTCCGAGTCAAACGCGGTGCGCAGTGCGTCACCGGGTGTCTCAACCCCTGACGCGAGCCATGTATCGGCGGCGGAGGCCGCTGTCGGAGCCGCGAGCCGGAGCGCATCCTGAGTGGGAAAGCCGGCGCCACGCAGCGCGGCCCACGGCCACAGGGCCATTCCTGGAGCAAGGGAGACAAGCGCGGGTGCGTCGGGCTTCGCTGAATCCAGAGGCTCGGATACACCAGTCAAGGAAGTCTGCCCCTTCCGAATAATACGTTTACTCTAATATAGAGCCTCTCCCTTCCAACCACGAACCCTGTATGAACGCTCAATCATCATTGCCGCGCCTGTCGTATTTCACGGGTCGAGGCGTCGCTGAGAAGATCCGCCTGCTGCTCGCCGAGTCCGGAACGGAGTACGAGGACATCGACCTGGGCACGTATGACGTGCAGGCCAAGGTGAAGACACCGGCCTTCGAGGCCATGAAGGCGGCTGGCATGCTGGCCTTCGACAAGGTGCCGCTGTGGGAGGAGCCCGACGGCTTCCGCGTGGTGCAGAGCCTGGCCATCTTGCGTCACGTCGCGCGCACCCGCGGCCTCTATGGGAAGGATGCGCGGGAGACCGCCGCCTGCGACATGATCATCGACGGCGTCGAGGAAGTGACGGCGCGCGCGCGCAGCCTGACCTCGCTCACCCCGGAACAGCTCTCCGAGCAGCTCCCCATCATCCTGGGCGAGGAACTGCCGCAGTGGCTCGGGCACTTCGAGCGGCTGCTGAAGAGCAACGGAAGTGGTGATGGCTTCTTCGTCGGTCCCTCCGTGACGGTGGCGGACACCAGCGTCTTCGGCTTCCTGGAGCTGCTCGTGGACAACGGCCTCCAGGATCTTCTGGAGAGCACCTACCCTGGGCTGTTCGGGTTCTTCGAGCGCATGAAGCAGCGCCCCAACCTCGCGCGGCACCTCGCCAGCCCCAAGCGGCACCCCGCCGTCCAGCTCCTCAACGGCTGAGCGGATCCGCGCCCGACGGAGCCCCCCGGCCATGACGCTTACCCTGAAATTCCACGACTCCGTCAGCCACCTGAGCGACGCGGAGCTGGATGCCCTCACCTCCGAGTCGAGCGTCTTCTTCGGCCGGCGCTGGTTCCGCATGCTGGACGCGGTCGACCTGTCCGCCATGGCCCGGGGGGAGCTGTCCCTGCGATATGCCATTGCGTATCAGCAGGGCACTCCCGTCGCGCTGTGCCCGTGTTTCATCACCCGCAGCAAGACCATCTACACGCCCTACTCGCTGGAGCATTTCCTCTTCACCAGTTGGAAGAAAGGCTTCGCCAACGGGCCGGCCTGGAGCCGGGCAGCCATCGCTGCGGCGGACCTCTACCGCAACGTGGCCTGGCGCACGGGAGCAGGCTTCGATGGCGGCGTCTTCGTCACCAGCCCGCTCAGCATGCGGAGCAGCATCCACTGTGCCGCGCAGTCCGTGGACGGCGCGAAGCAGGCGCGGGAGCTCATCCTCCAAGGGCTCCGGGAGCTCGCCACCAGCGAGCGGCTGCCGCTCTACTTCTACGGCGTGGAACGGGATGACACGACGCTGAGAGAGGCGCTCACCTCGGCGGCGTTCCAGGAAATCTTCATCTACGACGACAACGTCATGGATGTCCCGGGGGACAACTTCGACGCCTATCTGGGGCAGTTCAAGAGCGACGTCCGGCGGGTGCTCAAGAAGGAAATGGCTCACGCTCGGGATGCGGGCGTTCGCTTCGAGCGCGTCTCCCGGATGGGCGAGATGGCGGAGCAACTGGAGCGGTTCTACGAGGTGACCTACTCCAAGTACGGCAACGAGCACCTCCGCCATCCTTCCACGTTCTGGGCAGCGCTCGACGAGCACGTCTCGCCCGAGGCCGAGGCCGTGGTCGCCTACCAGAACGACGACCCCATCGGCTTCTCCCTGCTGCTCCACAAGAACGAAGAGATGTGGTTCTACCGGGTCGGCCGCGCCGAGGCCGGAGCATCCGAGACGCCGCTGTACTTCAACCTCGCCTTCTACGAGCCCCTGCGCCGGGCCTATGAGCTCGGCGTCAAGAAACTCTGGCTGGGCTCCAGCGGGTACGAGACGAAGCGGCGCCGTGGCGCACGCAGGCACGGCCTGTACAGCTACCTGTGGATTCCGGGGCGCTGGTCACGCACGGTGCTTCAGCCTTACGTGTCTGCCTACTCTCGCGTGGCAATGGCCATGGCGGCTAGCGGCACCCAGAACGCTCGCATTCGCAAGACACCCTGAAACTTCGAGGTGGGGACCTCCGCATCGCCCCCGCCCCAAACGATGCCCACGAGGGACGGCCCCTTCATGCGAGCCGTCCATCACATCAAGTCGTGGAGCGGTCACGCATCATCATCGTCGTCGAAGCGACGAAGGTTGCGCTGCCGCGCCAGGGTCTGCTTGCGACGCTGGAGCGAAGCATCCACCGCTGGCGCCTCTTCACGGCGCTCCTGCCCCTCCGCTTCCGCCGGCTTCAGCAGCGCTGCCAGGGCTTCCACGGTGACGCCTTCGTAGAGGCTCGACGCAGGCAGGTCCAAGCCCAACTGCTTCTTGATGCGGCCACTGAGCTGCACGGCGATGAGCGAGTCGCCGCCGAGTTCGAAGAAGTTGTCCTGGATGCCGATGGGCGCCACGCCCAGCATCTCCTGCCACAGCTCCACCAGCGACCGCTGAAGTGGCGTGCCCGCCATGACATACGCACTGCGAAGCTGCGGGCGCGGCTGGTACGGGCGAGCACTGACAGCTTCGCCTCCCTGTTCCGCCTGCGAGGCCTGAGGCGTGGCGTCCTCCGCCGCCGTCACGGGCTGGGATGCAATCGTGACCCGAGGCGCGGTCTCGACGGCGGCGGGTTCGATCCAGAAGCGCTGGCGCTCGAAGGGATAGGTGGGGAGCGGCACCCGGTAGCGAGCCTCCGCGCCATGGAACCCCTTCCAGTCCACGCGGACGCCTGCTTGCCACAGCCGGCCGAGCGTCTCATAGGCCAGCGGCGCCATGCCGGCAGTGGCCCCGCCGTCCTTGGGCGGAGGCATGGAAGCCAGCACCGTGTGTGATGTCGTGAAGGCGGGGTGACGCTTCGCCAGCTTCCCCAGCACCTGGCCCGGGCCTGCCTCCAGCAACACGCGCCTGGTGTCGGTGAGGAGCGCGTGCAAGCCGTCCGCGAAGCGCACCGTCCCGCGCAGGTGCTCGGCCCAGTAACGAGGGCTCGTCGCCTGCTCAGCCGTCACCCAGGTACCGGTGACGTTGGAGACGAATGGAAGCGTGGGCGCCGCCAGCGGTACCGTGGCCACCTGCCCGGCGAACGCGTCGAGGATGGAGTCCATCATCGACGAGTGGAAGGCATGCGACGTCACCAGCGGCTGGCACTGAATCCCCGCCTCCTGGAGCTGCTTTCGCACCGCTTCGACAGCCGGGTGCGTCCCCGACAGCACGCACTGCATGGGGCCATTGAGGGCCGCCAGACTGAGCTCGGCTCCGCCTGCGCGCAGGTACGGCTGAACCTCGTCCTCGGACAGGGGCACCGCCAGCATCGCACCGGAAGGAAGTCCCTGCATGAGCCGGCCACGCGCGGCCACCAGTCTCAGTGCATGCTCCAGCGAGAAGACACCCGCGAGGCACGCCGCCACGTATTCGCCGATGCTGTGTCCCAGCATCGCCTGCGGCATCACGCCCCAGGACATCCACAGGCGCGCGGTAGCGTACTCCAGCGTGAAGAGCGCGGGCTGCGTGAGCGCCGTCTGCGCCAGCTTCGTCCCGCTGACCTCGGCGGCCTCGGGCTGAGGGTACAGCACCGTACTCAGGTCCAGTCCGTCCAGGTGGGGCTTCAGCAACTCCGCGCAGCGGTCCACCTCGGCGCGGAAGACGGGCTCTGCCTCGTAAAGCGCTCGCCCCATGTCCACGTGCTGCGAGCCCTGGCCCGGGAAGAGGAACGCCACGGACCGCTCCACCGCGTCCTGCGCCTCCGTGAACACGCGAGGGCTTTGTGGCTGCGACAGCGCGCCGACCGCATCCTCCGCGCTGCGAGCCAACACGAAGCGACGGTGCAGGAAGCGTTGGCGTCCGCCCTGGAGCGTCCAGGCCACGTCCGCCAGATTCATACCCCCTTGGTTCTTCAATGACTCCACCAGCCGCGTCGTGACCGACTCCAACGCCGAGGGCGTCCGGGCTGACAGCGGCAACAGGTGCCATGCACGTCGCGAGGGTGCGCTCGCGGGCAACCGGGGAGCCTCCTCCAGCACCACGTGCGCGTTGGTGCCACCCACGCCGAAGGAGCTCACGCCCGCGCGTCGCGGCGAGTCCCCCGCGGGCCAGGGCTTGAGCGTGGCGTTGACGTAGAACGGGCTGCTGTCGAAGTCGATGGCTGGGTTGGGCCGCTCGTAGTGAAGGCTGGGCGGCAGCTCGCCGTGCTTTAGCGCCATCACCGTCTTCAGCAGGCCGGTGACTCCCGCCGCCGCGTCCAGGTGGCCCAGGTTGCCCTTCACCGAGCCCAGCGCGCAGAAGCGCCGCCGCTGGGTGGTAGCACGGAAGGCCTTGGTGAGCGCCTGCACCTCGATGGGGTCGCCCAGCGGCGTGGCGGTGCCATGGGCCTCCACGTAGCTGATGTCGTCCGCCTCCAGTGCCGACGCCGCGAGCGCCTCCGCCACCACCTGAGCCTGACCATCCACGCTGGGCGCGGTGAAGCCCGCCTTCAGCGCGCCGTCATTGTTGGTGGCCGTGCCCTTGATGACGGCGTGGATGGTGTCACCGTCCCGCACTGCGGCTCGCAGCTTCTTCAGCAGCACCACGCCCACGCCGCTGCCGAAGAGCGTGCCCTGTGCCTTCGCATCGAAAGGCCGGCAGTGGCCATCCGGAGAGGCCATGCCGCCCTCCGCGTGCCGGTACCCGTTGAAGAACCCCACGTTGACGGACGCACCGCCCGCGAGCGCCATGTCGCACTCGCCATTGAGCAGGCTCTGGCAAGCCTGGTGCACCGCCACCAACGAGGTGGAGCACGCGCTCTGCACGGTGTGACTGGCACCCCTCAGGTTGAGCTTGTACGAGACGCGGGTGGCCAGGAAGTCGCCCCCGTTGCCGATGTTCACCTGCACCGGCTCGAAGGACTCCAGCACGCGCGGGTTCCGCGCCAGGTTCATCAACAGGTACGTGTTGAGCGTGGCACCGCCGAACACGGAGATGGCGCCGACGTAGTCACGCGGTGAGTAGCCAGCGTGCTCGAGCGCCTCCCAGGACGCCTCCAGGAAGACACGGTGCTGGGGGTCTGTGATTTCCGCCTCGCGTGGCGGCATCTCGAAGAAGGCCGCGTCGAACGACTCCGGCTCTGGAAGGATGGCCGCGGCTCGCACGAAGGACGGGGCCTCCAGCCGCTCCTCCGGCACACCGGCCGCGCGGGCCTCCTCCTTGGAGAAGAAGCGGATGGACTCCACTCCCTCACGGAGATTGGCCCAGAGCGTGTCCACGTCCCGAGCGCCGGGAAAGCGCCCGGCCATGCCGATGATGGCGACGTCGGCGTCGTCGAACTCCTCAGGGAGCTTGCTGTCCAAGGTGTCGTCTCCAGGTTCTCGTAGGTCGAAGGGGCTTCAATGCGTGCACGCGCCCTACTCGCGACGGCTGCGCCGCTCTCTGCGCTGAGCCCCACGGCTCTGGCTGGACTCGAAGGCGGTGGTCTCCGCTGGAGCCGGTCCCTGTCCCAGCTTCTTCGCCAGGGTGGCCACGGTGGGGGCCTCGAAGACGCTGGTGAGGGGCACGTCCCGCCCCAGTTCCCGCTTCATGCGCCCGACGATCTTCAGCCACAGGAGTGAATTCCCTCCCAGGTCGAAGAAGTTGTCGTGAATGCCCAACTGCTCCAGTCCCAGCTGCTCCTGCCACACACGCACGAGCGCGCGCTCCACCTCATCGGTGGGTGCCACATACTCAGTGCCCAGCGCGGGACGTGAGTGCAACGTGCCCCCCGCGTCCTTCTTCGCGCCCGCGCCCTCGCGCCGTACCCACTGCGCCACGCGCGCGTCCAGGTTGCCCGTGGACACCAACACCTGCCCTTCCAGCGGCGCCTCCACCACCCGGCGAAAGGCCTCCACCGCCTCGTCGGGCGTCATGGCGAACTGGTCGATGCTGGTCTGGACCGCCTTCGCGCCCTCGGCGGCATCCACGGGCCACCCATCCCAGTTGGTGCTCAGCCATCGCGTGCCCCCGGTCCGCGAGCGCGCCGCCGCGAATGCATCCAGGAAGGCATTGGCCGCCGCGTAGGCCCCCAATCCCAGGCCGCCCAGCACCGTGGCGTTGGAGGACACCAGCAGCACGAAATCCAACGCGCGGCCCGCCAGCGCCCGGTCCAGTGCATATGTGCCATGCACCTTCGCCCGGAAGTGCGGCGCGCACGTCGTCGGCTCCATGGTTCCAAGCAACGACACCGCGCCGTCGCCCGCGAGCCCCGCGGCGTGGATGACGCCATCCAGCGCGCCAAAGCGAGAATCCACGTCCGCCAGGACCGCGCGCAACTGCGCCTCATCCGCCACATCCGCGCGAGCCACCAGCACCTCCGCTCCCGCGGCCTCCAGCGCTCGCACCGCACGTTGACGACGGCCATCCGCGTCCTGCTCCACGCCGGAGCGCCCCACCAGGACCAGCCGCGCCTGCCTGGTGCGCGCCAGATAATCCGCCATCCGCAGGCCCACGCCGCCCAGGCCGCCCGTGATGACGTAGACGCCGCGCTGCTTGAGGGGCCAGGACGCCGGCGTGTCGGCTTCGATGCGCAGCGGCTCGTACGCCTGCACCTGCCGATGAGGGCCGCGCCAGGCCACCACCGGCTCCGAGGCATCCGACGTCACCTCCCGCACCAATGCGTCCACCGATGGCGTGCGGACGTCCACGTAGCGGCACGCCACGGTGTCCAGCTCTTGCGGAATCACCTTGCACAGCGCCGGCAGCGTGGCGCGCTCGGGAGCCACCGCGTCGGCGCTCTCCACCTCCAGCGCTTCGCGCCCCACCACCGTCAACTCCACGGGCCCGGGCAGCTCCGCACCGGACAGGGCCTGCGCAAGCCGCAGCACGCCAAAGAAACCGCGCGCCTGGGCCTCGTCGAAGTCCGCCCCGGACACATCGAGGCTCCAGAGGTACACCACGCGCTCCACGTTGAAGCTCCGAGCCTTCAACGCATGCAGCAACTGGGCGTGGTCCTCACGCGCTCGCCCATCCACGGTGAACTCGTGCTCCGTCACCTGACGGAAACCGGGGCCGGGCGTCACGCGAATGACACCGTGGCCCAGTCGCTCCAACCGCTCCGCCAGGGCCGCCCCCAGGCCCCCCGCATCCTGGTAGACGACCCATCCGCGCGACATCACGGGCCCTGCCTTGGGCATCAACGGCGCACGCTGCCACGAGGGCAGATAGAACCAGCCGGCCACGTCCGCGCTCTTGCGCGCGCCCCCCCTGCGACGCGAGGAGGACGCCTCCGGCGCCAGCCAGTAATCCTGGCCCTCGAAGGGATAGGTCGGGAGCGGCACACGCAGACGCCGAGCACCGCCATGTACCGCGTTCCAGTCCACCTCCATACCCGCCGCCCAGAGCCGGCCGACAGTGGTGGTGAGAAACGCGTCATCCGGCACCGGGTCCTGGGGGTGACGCAGCGAGGAGAGGACCGAGGGGGCCTTGGGCCCATTGAGCTGCAGGCGCGCCAGTGTCCCCAGCGTGCGGCCTGGACCGACCTCCAGGTAGACGCGGCCAGGCTGCGCGGCCAGCGTGCGGATGCCGTCACCAAAGCGCACTGTCTGCCGCAGATGCCGCGTCCAGTAAGCCGGGTCCACCGCCTCCTCGGGCGTCATCCACGTGCCGGTGACGTTGGAGACAATGGGCAATGTGGGCGCATTGCGCGTCAGGGTCCCCACGAAGGACTCGAAGCGCGCGAGGATGGGCTCCACCAGGTGCGAGTGCGCCGCCACATCGATGGGGATGTGACGGAACTCCACCTCGCGCCGGGTCAGCTCGGCGGCCAGCGCCTCGACGGCCTCCACCGTCCCGGCGACCGCGCACTGCGCGGGTCCGTTCATCGCGGCAATGGACAGCGAATCCCCCAGCAACGGGCGAAGCTCCGCCTCGGGCAATGGGACGCTGAGCATGCCGCCACCGGGCAGTTCTTCGAAGAGCTTGCCGCGCAGCACTACCAGCGCCAGTGCGTCCTCCAAGGAGAAGACGCCCGCGAGGCAGGCCGCAGCGTACTCGCCCAGGCTGTGGCCGATGAGCGCCTCGGGCTTCACGCCCCAGGATTGCCACAACTGCGCCAGCGCGTATTCCACGGTGAAGAGCGCAGGCAGCGCCAGCGAGGTGCGCTTGAGGCGCTGCACGGCATCCGCGGCATTCGCCGCGTCCGGGTACATGACGGGCCGCAAGTCAAAGCCCAGCCGGGGCCGCAGCAGCCCACAGCAGCGGTCCACGGCCTCGCGGAACACCTTCTCGGAGGCGTAGAGGCCACGGCCCATGTCCGGGTACTGCGCGCCTCCGCCGGGGAACATGAAGACGGCCGACGGCGTGCTGTTGCCTGGGGCCAAGGTAAACATGCGCTGCGGGTCCTTGGACTCCAGCGCCGCCACGGCGCTCGCCCGGTCCACACACACCACCACGCGGCGCAGCTCCATGGGCTTGCGCCCGACCTGAAGCGTCCAGGCCACGTCCGCGAGCTGCTGCTCCGGGTGGGCCTGCAAGTGCGCCAGCAGCGCGGCCGTCTGGGACTCCAGCGCCGAGGCTGTCTTCGCGGACAACACCAGGAGCTGCCATGGGCGCGCCGCATCGCCCGGGAGGGTGGCAGGCGCCTCCTCCAGGATGACGTGCGCGTTGGTGCCACCAATCCCGAATGAGCTCACCCCCGCGCGCCGAGGCGTGTCCCCCACCGGCCATGGCTTGAGCGCGGCGTTGACGTAGAAGGGGCTGCTCTCGAAGTCGATGCGTGGGTTGGGCTTCTCGTAGTGCAGGCTGGGAGGCAGCTCGCCATGCTCCAGCGAGAGCACCGTCTTCAGCAGGCCGGTGACGCCCGCCGCCGCGTCCAGGTGGCCCACATTGGTCTTCACCGAGCCCAGCCCGCAGAAGCCACGCCTGTCCGTCCCCGCGCGGAAGGCCTCCGTGAGGGCCTGCACCTCCACGGGATCTCCCAGCGGCGTGGCGGTGCCATGCGCCTCCACGTACGAGATGGAGTCCGGGGACACCTCCGCCACGGCCTGTGCGCGGGCAATGACCTCCGACTGTCCCTCGACCCCGGGGGCGGTGTAGCCCACCTTCATGGCGCCGTCGTTGTTGATGGCCGAGCCACGAATGACGGCGTGGATGGTGTCACCATCGTTCAGCGCGTCCTCCAAGCGCTTGAGCACCACCACGCCCGCGCCGCTGCCGAAGAGCGTGCCCTGCCCCTGGGCGTCGAACGCGCGGCAGTGCCCGTCCGGAGAGGTGATGCCGCCGTCCTGAGAGTGGTAGCCCGTGCGCTGGGGCATGTGCACGGACACGCCGCCCGCCAGCGCCACGTCGCACTGGTAGCCCAGCAGCGACTGACAGGCGAGGTGCGTGGCCACCAGCGACGTCGAGCACCCCGTCTGCACGGTGAGCGCGGGCCCCTTGAGATTGAAGTGATAGGCCACGCGCGTGGCCAGGAAGTCTTTGTCGTTCCCGACCATGGCCGGGAACGTGTCCTCGGCCTGCTGGAACTCCGCCCGGGAGAGCAGATTGAACAGCAGATAGGTGCTCAAGCTGGAGCCCGCGAAGACGCCGGTGGAGACCGTCAACCGGCCCGGGGCGTAGCCCGCGTGCTCCAGCGCCGACCAGGCACACTCCAGGAAGATGCGGTGCTGCGGGTCCAGCAACTCCGCCTCACGTGGGGCGTATCCGAACAATGCCGCGTCGAAACGCCCTGGCCGCGCCAGGACAGGGGCTGCGCGAACGAAGTTTGGATTGGCCAGCCAGCCGGGCTCCACGCCCAACGCCTTCATCGCTTCGTTGGTGAAGAAGGTGATGGCCTCCCTGCCCTCACGCAGCAGGCGCCAGAAGGCGTCCACGTCTTCGGCACCGGGCACGCGGGCGGCCATGCCGACAATGGCTACCGCGAGACTCGCGTCCCCCTCATACCGGGTGTGACGACCCATGTTTGTCTACCCCTGCTTCCTTGCGCACGGCTGATGGAGCTCGAACCGCTCGAGCTGCTGCTCCGAGCGCCCCTGGGACGAGACTCGGCGGCGCTTCGATGAACTGAAGGACTGGACGGACTCACGTCAGGGGACGCCAGCATCCCAATCACCGGATGCCCGACATGCACCTGCCTGCCGCGTGCTCGCCCGCTCTCTCTGAGAACGGCAACTACACTCCAGGTAGCTCATCCTGGTACCAGTATGACATTGCCTACCGCGGCAACCTCAGTCGTAATCCAGCGATATCAGCCTAGTCAATTTACCAAGAAAAAGTAACTTGGCGTGCCTTATAAGTTTTTCCTGCTGTAGCGACTTTCATCCTGAAACCTGCTTTACTTGAAGCGCTGGGGGCCTGCTTCGTTGCTTGCTGTTTCGCGCGCCAGGGCCCTCAGCGTGCTCCGGAATGGAACCGCTGCGCGCGAGCGTGCGGGACCTCCGACTCCCGAAAACATCTTGGGGACTCAAGAAATCATGGCTGGCGACACCCACTGGAACGGGCTGGAGATTGCAATCATCGGGATGGCCTGTCGCTTTCCCGGGGCCTGTAACGCCGAGGCGTACTGGCGGAACCTTCGGGATGGCGTCGAGTCCATCACCTTCCTCCAGGAGTCGGAGCTGGAGCCTTCCGTCATGGAGGACCCGGCGCTGCGCAAGTCACCGCAGTACGTGCGCGCCGCGGCCCCCATCGAGGGCGCGGACCTGTTCGACGCGGCCTTCTTCGGCATCACCCCCAAGGAAGCCGAGGTGATGGATCCGCAGCAGCGTGTCTTCCTGGAGTGTGCCTGGGCGGCACTGGAAGACGCGGGCTACGACCCCGAGCGCTATCGGGAGCACATCGGCGTCTACGCAGGCGCCCGGACCAACACGTACGTCTTCAATCTCTTCTCCAACCCGGCCGCGCTGGGGATGCTCGGCGCGTTCGAGGTGGGCCTCGGCAACGACCTGGCCTTCCTCAGCACGCGGGTGGCGCACCGGCTCAACCTGAAGGGTCCGGCCTATTCCCTGCACACCGCCTGCTCCACCTCGCTGGTGGCGGTGCACCTGGCTTCCCAGGCGCTCCTCGCGGGCGAATGCCGCATGGCCCTCGCTGGCGGTGTAGCCCTCCAGTCGCCTCAGCGCACCGGCTACCTGTATCAATTTGGTGGTGTTGCATCGCCAGACGGACGCTGCCGCGCCTTTGATGCGCAGGCGCAGGGCACCCTCTTCGGTAACGGCGCGGGCCTGGTGGTGCTCAAGCGCCTGGAGGACGCCCTGGAGGATGGAGACACCATCCACGCCGTCATCCGTGGCTCGGCCATCAACAACGACGGCGCCCAGAAGGCCAGCTTCAACGCCCCCAGCGTCCAAGGCCAGTCACGCGTCATCCGCAATGCCTTGCTGACAGCGGAGGTGGACGCGCGGAGCATCACCTATGTGGAGGCCCATGGCACGGGCACCCAACTGGGAGACCCCATCGAGGTGCGCGCGCTCACCCGCGCCTTCCGGACGAGCACCCAGGACACAGGCTTCTGCGCGCTCGGCTCGGTGAAGCCCAACATCGGCCACCTGGATGCCGCGTCTGGAATCGCCAGCCTCATCAAGACGGTCCTCGCGCTGAAGCACCAGCAACTGCCGCCCACACTGCACTTCCAGGAGCCCAATCCGCAGATTGACTTCGCCACCAGTCCCTTCTTCGTCAACGCCACCCTGAGGGACTGGGCACCGGGCTCCTCCCCTCGCCGAGCCGGCGTCAGCGCCTTTGGCATTGGTGGCACCAACGCGCACATCATCCTCGAGGAGGCCCCCTCCGTCGCCCCCACCGCGGACGCCCGTCCCTGGTACGTGCTGCCGTTGTCGGCGAAGACGAGCACCGCCCTGGATGCCGCGACGGAGTCGCTGGCTGCCCACCTGGAACAACACCCGGAGCAGGCGCTGAAGGACGTGGCCTACACGCTGCAAGTGGGTCGGCAGGCCTTCCAGCACCGCCGCATCGCCGTGGTGAAGGACCGGGAGCACGCCATCCGCGTCTTGCGAGGCGAGGAGCCAGAGCGGCTGGTGACGCTGAAGCAAGAGGCGCGAGGCCGCCCCGTGGCGTTCCTCTTCCCGGGAGGAGGCACTCACCACCTGGGCATGGGCGCGGGCCTGTACCGCACGGAGTCCGTCTTCCGTGAGGCCGCCGACGAGGTCGCCAGCGTCCTGCGCCCACACCTGGGCGTGGACCTGCGCACGGTGCTCTACCAGGAGCCCCTCCAGGAGGTGCCGGGGCTTTCCCGCAACGCGCTCGCGCTGCCCGCCATCTTCCTGACGGAGTACGCCCTGGCGCGGCTGTGGATGTCATGTGGCGTGGAGCCGGAGCAGATGCTCGGCCACAGCCTGGGCGAGTACGCGGCGGCGTGCCTCGCCGGTGTGCTGTCGGTGGAGGATGCGGCGGCCCTGGTGGCCCTGCGTGGCCAGCTCATGGATGAGCTGCCCGCCGGGTCCATGCTGAGCATCAGCCTTCCCGAGGCGGAGGTGGTGCCGCTGCTGGGCCAGGAGCTGGACCTCGCGGCGGTGAATGCGCCCTCGCAGTGCGTGGTCTCCGGCCCACTCGCGGCGGTGAAGCGATTGATGGCGGAGCTGACGGCGCGAGGCGTGGAGCACCGCCAACTGCACGTGGAGGCGGCGGCGCACTCGCGCATGCTGGAGCGCATCCTGCCGCGCTTCCACGAGCGCGTGTCCCGTCTGACACTCCGTCCACCCGAGCGGCCCTACATCTCCAGCCGGACCGGCCAGCCCGTCACGGGGGACGAGGTGACGCAACCGCGGTACTGGGTGGACCACCTGCGCCACTCGGTGCGCTTCCGGGACGGCATGCAGGTGCTGCTGGAGGACTCGACGCGCGTCCTGCTGGAGGTGGGTCCCGCGCAGTCGCTGACCGCCGTGGCAAGGCTCCAAGGCGAGCCCGCAGCCGCGCGCACCATCGTCTCCTCCGCACGTCATCCCAAGGATGACCAGCCGGACGAGGCCGTCTTCTTGAATGCGCTGGGACGGCTGTGGCTCGCGGGAGTGGAGGTGGACTGGAGCGGCGTGCACGGGTCAGAGACGGTCCGGCGCATCCCCCTTCCCACGTACCCCTTCGAAGGACAGCGGTATTGGGTTGCTCCGCTGGACCGGTCCGCCGCGCTGCTGGCCTCGCAGGCTGCGGGCGCCAGCAAGCTGACCGACATCGCGGACTGGTTTCACCTGCCCTCGTGGCGGCGCACGCCCCCGGCCACGCCGGCGCCCTCCGCGCTCGCCCAGCCCCGGTGCTGGGTGGTGTTCACCGACGGAGGCCCGTTGGCCTCGCGGCTCGTCTCCCGGTTGGAAGATGCGGGACAGTACGTCGTCACCGTGCACGCGGGCGCCGCGTTCTCCCGTGACGGCGAGCGGCTCTTCACCGTGACACCGAGCGTACCTGGAGACTACGTCGCGTTGCTGAGCGCGCTGGCGGAGCTGACACCCCGGCCTGAAGTGTTCGTCCACCTGTGGAGCCTGACGCCGCAGGGCGAGCGCGAGTCCGCGCTGACGCGGTTCCAGGCCGAGCAAGCGTTGGGCTACTACAGCGTGGTGCACCTGGGGCAAGCCCTAGCCGGACTGAAGGATGCACGCCCCCTCCGGGTGGAGGTCATCTCCAACCACCTGTTCGACCCAGACGGCCGAGCGGAGGCACTGCCGGAGAAGGCGCCCCTGTTGGGCCCCTGCCAGGTGCTGTCGCAGCAACACGTGCACATCACCGCGCGTGGCGTCGATGTAATCCTCCCTGGCGCAGAAGGCGTTGCGGCGCTAGCCGAACAGCTCGTCGCCGAGCTCGCCACGGAGGCACGAGACGTCCGGGTGGCCTTGCGCGGTTCACGCCGCTGGGTCCAGGAGCTTTCTCCCGTGCGGCTGACGGAGGCGGCCGCCCCCGCACGGCCTCTGCGTGAGCGCGGCGTGTACCTCATCACCGGTGGCCTGGGCCGCGTGGGCCTGCTGCTGGCCAGCCATCTGGCGCGCACGAAGCAGGCGCGGCTGGCCCTGGTGGGCCGCACGCCGCTGCCGCCCCGGCGGCTCTGGGATGATTGGGTTTCCACCCAGGGTGAGGACGACGACGCCAGCCTGCTCATCCAGCGCGTGCGTGAATTGGAGTCACACGGAGCAAAGGTGCTCGTCCTGAGCGCCGACGTCTCCAAGCCGCACTGGATGCAGGAAGTCCTGGCCGAGGTGGACCAGCGCTTCGGCGCGCTCCACGGGGTGCTGCACTGCGCGGACCTTCCCCTGGCTCCGCCCGAGCGGCCCCCGCCCTCCTCGACGAACACGGACGCGGAGGCCCGTTTCCGCGCCAAGGTACGCGGCACCTACGTGCTGGAGGACGTCCTGCGCGGCCGGGCGCTGGACTTCGTGATGCTGTTCTCCGCGTCGGCGGCCGTGCTGTCGCCGTTCGGCGACACGCCTTCGACGGCGGCCAACCTCTTCGTGGATGCGTTCGCGGCCCACCGCAGCCGGGACACAGGAACGCCTTGGATGAGCGTGGCCTGGGACCCGTGGCCGCGAGCAGCCGGCGCCAGCGATGCGCGCGCTCCTGACCTCGAGCCGTATGCCATGGCCGAGGACGAAGCCACCGAGGCCTTCCAGCGAGTCGTCACGGGCGGCCTGGATGGCCCGGTGGTGGTGGCCACGGGTGACGTGTCACGGCGACTGACTGCGTGGCTCCAGCGAGCGGTTGCGCTGCCCAAGGTCGCTCGCAAGGTCCGCACCGGAGACGAAGAGCTTCCCGCCAATGAGCTGGAGCGTGTCATCGCGAGCCTGTGGCAGGAGATCCTGGGCGTCGAACAGGTGGCGCGGCACGACCACTTCTTCGAGTTGGGTGGGCACTCGCTGCTCGCCACGCAGGTCGTCGGGCGGCTGCGCTCACGGTTGCAGTTGGACCTGAGTCTGGCACTGCTCTTCACGTCGCCCACCGTGGCGGGGCTGGCGAAGGCAATCGCCGACCTCCAGGCGCGGCAACAAGAGTCCCTCTATCGCGAGCTGCTCGACCGGGTCACCCGCGTCTCCGAGCAGGAGCTCGCCGAAGAGCTTCGACGCCGCGGCGTGAAGGCCGCGTGAACGGAAGCTCCAGCCCCCGCTGGAGCACCCGATCCCCCACTTTCTGGATATCGACTTCGATGACTGACATCTCTCGGGCCCTCGAGCAGCTTTCTCCCTCGCAGCGCGCCCTTCTCGACCTGCTCCTCCAGGAGCAGCAGTCGGCGCAGCCTCACGCGGCGGCGCCCGTCCTGGTCCGGCGCGAAAGCAGCGAACCCGCTCCGGCATCGTTCCCTCAGCAGCGTCTGTGGGTCCTGCATGAGCTGGATCCCAGCAGCATGGCTGCCTACAACGTCCACGTGAGCGTGGAGTTCTTCGGGCGGCTGGACCGGGCCCTGCTCACGCGATGTGTGAACGAAGTGGTGCGCCGTCACGAATCGCTGCGCACGACGCTGAGGAGCCACGGCGGAGATCCGGTGCAGGTGGTCGCCCCCTCGCTGGAGCTCACCCTCCCCGAAGAGGACCTGTCGGCGCTGTCCCTGGAGGCGCAAGGAGATGAGATACGCCGCCGCATCATCTCGGAGGCCAACTTCGAGTTCGACCTCTCCGCCGGGCCGCTGCTGCGAGTCGGCATCCTGCGACTCGATGCGCAGCACGCACTGGTGCTGTTGACCCTGCACCACTCCGTAACGGACCAGTGGTCCCTGGGCGTGTTCCTCCAGGAGTTGATGGCGCTCTACAAGGCCTTCGAGGAGGGCCTGCCCTCGCCCCTGCCGGAGTTGGAACTCCAGTACCCGGACTACGCGCGGTGGCAGCGCGAGCAGCTCGAAACGCGGGAGCTGGCCGGTCAGCTCGATTATTGGCGACGGCAGCTCACGCCGCAGCCTCCCGCGCTGGTCGTGCCGTCGGACCATCCCCGACCAGCGCTGAAGACGTATCGCGGCGGGTGGCACCACTTCCGGCTCGAGCCAGAGCTGGCACGGAAGCTCAAGCAGTTGGCGCAGAAGGAAGGCGCCACGCTCTTCATGGTGCTGATGGCGGCCTACCAGACGCTGCTGCACCGTTACAGCGGCCAGCTGGACTTCGCGGTGGGCTCGCCTGTCGCCAACCGCCGGGCGCCCGAGCTCGAACCGCTCATCGGCTTCTTCGTCAACATGCTGGTGATGCGTGCGGATGCATCGGGGGACCCGACGTTCCGCTCGTTCCTGCACCGGGTGCGACAGGTCTGCCTGGATGCCTACTCACACCAGGACGTACCCTTCGACAAGTTGGTGGAGGAGCTGCAACCGCCCCGCGACCCCAGCCGCAATCCGTTTTTCGAGGCCGTCTTCGTCCTCCAGAACGTGCCTCAGCCGGCCCTGCGGATCCCGGGTCTGCTCGCGCGCTACGTGGAGTTGGATCTGGGCGCGTCCCAGTTCGACCTGCTGATGGAGCTGCGCGAGGACCGGCCGGACCGGTTCATCGGCCGCATCGAGTACTGCGCGGACCTGTTCGACGCGAAGACCGTCGAACGGATGGAGCACCACTACGTGCGCCTGCTGGAGAGCGTGGTGGAGAACGCCGACCAGCGACTCTCCGAGCTGCCCCTGCTACGCATCGAGGAGCGTCAACAGCTCCTGGTCGACTGGAACGCGACGTCCGCCGTGTTCCCGCGCGATACGCCGATTCACTCGCTCTTCTCCGAGCAGGCGGCTCGTACGCCAGATGCCGTGGCGCTCGTCAGCGGGGAGAGCGTCTTCACCTATGCGGAGCTTGAGCGCCGTGCGAACCAGCTCGCGCATCATCTGCGCACGTACGGCGTTTCCCGCGGCACCCGCGTGGGACTGTGCCTGGAGCGCTCGCCCGACATGGTGGTGGGCCTGCTCGCCATCCTCAAGGCCGGCGGCGCCTACGTGCCTATCGACCACCACTACCCCGCTGAGCGCATTTCCTTGCTGTTTCAGGAGGCTGGCATCGGCGTGCTCGTCACGACGAAGCCGCTGGCGGAAGAGCTCCCTGAATCCAACAGCAAGCACGTGTGTGTGGACACAGACGCGGACCTCATCGCCGCCTTGCCGCATGACGCGCGTCCTTCCGTGGACGTGGGCGGTGATGACCTCGCCTACGTCATGTTCACCTCCGGCAGCACCGGCCGGCCCAAGGGCGTCTGCATTCCCCACCGCGCAGTCGCTCGCCTCGTCCTCGCCAACCCCTTCATCCACTTCGGCCCTGACGAAGTCTTCCTCCAGCTCGCTCCCGTCGCCTTCGACGCTTCCACCCTGGAGCTCTGGGGCGCCCTGCTTCACGGCGCTCGTCTCGTCCTCGCTCCGCCTCACACGCCTTCTCTGGATGAACTCGCCGCGCTGCTGACTCACCACCGCGTCTCCACCCTCTGGCTCACCGCTGCCCTCTTCGAGCAGATGGTCCTTCACCAGGGCAACGCCTTGGCCGGTGTCCGGCAGGTGCTCGCTGGCGGTGACGTGTTGCCTCCTCTGCGTGTCCGGCAGCACCTGGAGCGCATTCCCCTCGGCGCAGTCCTCGTCAACGGCTACGGCCCCACCGAGAACACCACCTTCTCCGCCACCCACTCCCTTCGCACGGGTGACGCCTTCGGTACCTCCGTCCCCATTGGCAGGCCCCTGGGCCACTCCTCCGCCTTCGTCCTCGACTCGCGCATGGAGCCCGTCCCCGTCGGCGTCCCTGGCGAACTCTTCGTCGGTGGCGACGGCCTCGCCTGGGGCTACCTGAACCGACCGGAGTTGACGGCTGAGAAGTTCCTCCCTCACCCCTTCTCCTCCGCCCCAGGCGCTCGCCTCTACCGCACCGGCGACCGCGTCCGCTGGAGGGCCGACGGCTCCCTGGAGTTCCTCGGCCGCTCCGACTTCCAGGTGAAGGTGCGCGGCTTCCGCATCGAACTGGGCGAAATCGAATCCGTCCTCCAGCAGGCCCCGGGCGTCCAGGAGGCTGTCGTCCTCGCTCGTGAGGACGCTCCGGGCGACAAGCGCCTCGTGGCCTACTTCGTGCCCACCGCCGCAGCGCGGTCGGAAGAGCAGGCCTCGAATGCCGTGGGCGGCATCCGCACGTTCCTCAAGGCGCGGCTGCCCGAATACATGCTACCCGCGGTGTTCATGCCGCTGGAGGTCCTGCCGCTGTCCCCCAACGGCAAGGTGGACCGCAAGGCACTGCCCGCCCCGTACGCGGACCTGAATCGAACAGGAACGCCGTTCGAAGCACCGCGGAACGCCTCCGAGCAGACCCTGGCCGAAATCTGGGCCGAGGTCCTGGGCCTCCGTCAGGTCGGCATCGACGACAGCTTCTTCGAGCTGGGTGGCGACTCCATCCGCAGCATCCAGGTCATCGCGAAGCTGCGCGAACGGGGCTTGGAGCTGCCCACGCTGGAGCTGCTCCAGCACCCGACCATCCGCGAACTCGCCGGTGTCATCAAAGCCACGAGCGTGGCCCCCGCGCTCCAGCTCGCGCCCTTCAGCCTCGTGTCCGAGATAGACCGTCAGCGGCTGCCCGAGGACGTGGAAGACGCCTACCCGCTGGCCGCGCTCCAGTCAGGCATGCTGTTCGAGAGCGCGCTGGATGCCTCTGCCGGCATCTACCACGACATGTTCAGCTTCCATGTGGAGATGGCGCTGAACGAACCGCTGCTGCAACAAGCCTTCCGGGAGCTGTTCGCGCGTCACGCCATCCTGCGCACGTCGTTCCACCTGGACGGCCACGTAGAGCCCCTCCAGTTCGTCCACCGTGAAGTGGAACCGCCGCTAAAGTTCGAAGACCTCCAGCACCTGGAGGCCGCGCAGCAAACGGCCTACTTGCAAGCGTGGGCGGAAAAGGAACGCGTCCAACCGTTCACCTGGAACCAGGCGCCGCTGATGCGGCTCTGCGTGCATCGCCGGTCGGAAACCACCGTCCAGCTGACCATCGTCTTCCACCACGCCATCCTCGATGGCTGGAGCGCCGCGACCCTTCTCTCGGAACTCTTCGGCCGCTACCTCGAATTGCTGGAGGGCACTGAAGCCCCCGCCGCGCCGTCCCCGGCCGCCACCTACCGGCAGTTCGTGGCCTTGGAGCGAGACGCCCAGAACTCCCATGAGAGCGAGCGGTTCTGGCTGCGGCGCATGGATGGAGTGGACGCAGCAAGTCCGCGCCCGCTCCGGTCCCGGGGCGACGAGCGCGTCCTGCACACCCACGACGTGCGCATCCCCGCGCCGCTCCAGCAGGCCTTGCTACGCGTGGCTCATGAAGCGGGTGTGTCCCTCAAGACGGTGCTGCTGGCCGTGCATCTGCGCGTCCGGGGCTTCGTCGAAGGAAGCACCTCCATCGTCACCGGCATCGTCACCAATGGTCGTCCGGAAGTCGTGGATGGTGAGCGGATGATTGGCCTGTTCCTCAACAGCGTGCCTTTCCCGGTGACGCTGCCTGGAGGCACATGGCTGGAGCTCATTCAACAGGTCGCGAAGCATGAGCAGGAGTTGATGCCGCACCGCCGCTACCCCATGGCGCGGCTCCAGCAGAAACGCGGCGGTCAGCCTCTGTTCGACACGCTCTTCAACTTCATCCACTTTCACGTCGCGGGAGGGCTCTCCCAACAGAAGGGGCTGCGCTTCGTAGACGAGATGCTGGGCGCCGCCTGGATGGAACTCCCGCTCGGCGTCACCTTCACCCAGGACCCCGACACCTCGTCGCTATCGGTCTCCATCGCCACCACAGGCACTCGGCACGAAGCGGAGCGGACGCGGGAGTTGGGGCAGTACTACCTGCGCGCACTGGAAGCCGTGGCCGCGGGACCAAGTGGCCGCTACGAGCAAGCGGCGCTGCTCCCACCGGCCGACCGCGACACGCTGTTGGAGGCGTGGAATGCCACTCGCCGAGAGGTCGCCTGGGAAGGATGCTTGCACGAGCGGTTCGAGGAGCGTGCAGCCCTTTCTCCCGATGCCCTCGCCGTGGTGGACGATGAGCACTCGCTCACCTATGCCGAACTCAACCGTCGGGCCAACCAGCTCGCCTGGGCCCTGCGTACCCGAGGCGTAGGGCCCGAGGTCCGCGTGGGCCTATGCATGGAGCGCTCGGTCGACATGGTCGTCGGCGTCCTCGCCATCCTCAAGGCAGGCGGCGCCTACGTCCCCATGGATCCGGCATATCCCGCCCAGCGCCTGGCCTACATGGTGAGTGACTCGAATGTCGGCTGCGTGCTCACGCAGCAGCGCGTCGCGGACAAGCTCGCCGGGCACAAGGTGGAGGTCCTCTGTGTGGATGACGCAGGGCGCGTGAGCGGTTCGCGGGACGCGTCCAACCCGCCGC
This sequence comes from Myxococcus sp. AB036A, assembly GCF_006547355.1. Lineage (NCBI taxonomy): Bacteria > Pseudomonadati > Myxococcota > Myxococcia > Myxococcales > Myxococcaceae > Myxococcus > Myxococcus sp. AB036A. The sequence goes on from NZ_VHLC01000002.1 coordinate 191,143, forward strand.
GACTCAGCGGGCCCCAGCACCTCGCCTACGTCATCTATACGTCGGGTAGCACCGGCATGCCCAAGGGCGTCATGGTGCAGCACGCCTCGGTGATGAACCTGCGCGCGGCGCTGGCGGCCACCGCCTACGCAGGTGTGGACACGCCCCTCCGCGTCAGCCTCAATGCGTCGCTGTCCTTTGACGCGTCCGTGCAGCAACTGGTGCAGCTCGCAGACGGACATGCGCTGTGCGTGGTGCCACAAGCGACACGTGAAGACACCCGCCTGATGCTGGCGTGGTTGGAGCGGCACTCCGTGGACGTCCTGGACTGCGCTCCCTCACAGCTGCGGCTGCTCCTAGACGAGGGCCTTGCCGCACACCGCCCCTTGCGCGTACTGGCCGGCGGCGAGGCACTGGACGAGGCGCTCTGGGCCCGGCTCTCCGCCCATCCCCACATCGAGTGCTTCAACGTCTACGGCCCGACGGAGTGCACCGTGGACTCCACGCTGCGTCCCGTACGCGGAGCGTCCCTGCCTCCTTCGCTGGGCGGTCCGTTGGCGAACGCTCAGACCTACGTGCTGGACGCCTACCTGCAGCCTGTACCGGTAGGTGTGCCAGGCGAGCTCTACATTGGTGGAGCGGGCCTGGCGCGTGGCTACCTGAATCGCCCTGAGCTCACCGCCCACCGCTTCATTCCCAATCCCTTCAGCGCGGCCCCCGGCGCCCGCCTCTATCGGACGGGAGACCGGGCTCGCTGGTTGCCCCAGGGCGAACTCGAGTTCCTGGGCCGCATCGACTTCCAGGTGAAGCTGCGCGGCTTCCGCATCGAACTGGGAGAGATTGAGTCCGCGCTACGCCAACACCCCGCCGTGCGCGACACCGTGGTCCTGGTCCGCGAAGACACGCCAGGGCTGCAACGCCTGGTGGCGTACGTGGTTGCGGAGGCGGAGACCACCACTGTCGTGGACTCCGGTACGTTCCGCCCGTTCCTCAAGGAGCGACTGCCCGAGCACATGGTGCCCTCGGCCTTCGTCACATTGGAGGCCCTGCCACTCACCCCCAATGGCAAGTTGGACCGCAGGGCACTGCCGGCACCGGAAGCTCCTCGGCACGCCGCCACGCGCCCGCTCAGCACGGAAACGGAGCGTCGTGTCGCCGCCCACTTGGCCTCGCTGCTGCATGTCGAGACGGTCAACGCCGAGGATGACTTTTTCGCACTCGGGGGCCACTCGCTCCTGGCCACCCAGTTGGTCACTCGGCTGCGGCAGGACTTCGGCGTCGACCTGCCGCTGCGGGCCCTCTTCGAGCAGAGCACGGTGGCGGCGCTTGCCGCGCGTCTGGACTCCGAGCGGGCTCGCGGCACCACGAGTGCCCTGCCTCCCATCCGTAGCGCGCCACGCGCTCAGCCACTGCCCCAGTCCTTCGTCCAGCAGCGGCTGTGGGTGATGGAGCAACTGACGCCCGACACCGCGACGTACAACAACCCTGCGGCGGTGGCCATCGACGGAGCGCTCGACGTTCGCGCGATGGAGCAGTCCCTGTTGCGGGTGGTGCAGCGACACGAGGCGCTGCGCACGACGTTCCGGAACGAGGGGGACCTGCCCGTGCAGGTCGTCCATCCGATCAAGACGCTGGAGTTGCCCATCACGGACATCTCCACCCTGCCCGAAGGTGAGCGTGATGCCCGGGCTCGTCAGCTCGCGAACGAGGAGGCCCATCTCCCGTTCAACCTGGTGCGCGGCCCGCTCTTCCGGGCGCGCTTGCTCCGGCTGGCTTCGGACAGACACGTCCTGCTCGTCACGATGCACCACATCGTGTCCGACGGCTGGTCCGTGGGTGTGCTGGTACGAGAGGTGGCGGAGGGCTACGAAGCCGCCGTCCAGGGCCGCGATGCACAACGGCCCCCGCTTTCGGTGCAGTACGCCGACTACGCCCTCTGGCAGCGAGAATGGATGCAGGGGCCGGTGCTGGAGTCACGGCTGAACTACTGGCGTGAGCAGCTCGCAGGAGCCCCCGCGGCCCTGGAGCTGCCTACCGACAGGCCGCGCCCAGCGGTGCAGACGTACCGGGGAGCGCTCCTCCCGGTGAAGATGCCCGCGAAGCTCTCCGAGGCGGTGACTGCGCTGGCGCGCCGTCAGGAGGCGACGCCCTTCATGGTCCTTCTGGCGGCATGGCAGTTTCTGCTCTCTCGCTACTCTGGTCAGCAGGACGTCTGCGTCGGTTCGCCCATCGCGGGCCGCACCCGGCCGGAGTTGGAAGGGCTCATCGGCTTCTTCGTCAACACGCTGGTCTTCCGGGCCCGCATGTCACCGGAGCTCACCTTCCGTGAGCTGTTGGCCCAGGCAAAGGCGGCGGCGCTTGGCGCGTCCGAACACCAGGACGTGCCGTTCGAAAAGCTGGTCGAGATGCTGCAACCCGCGAGAGACCCGAGCCGCTCGCCGCTCTTCCAAGTCACCTTCACCCTGCAGAATACGCCGCCCGTGCGACTGGAGTTGCAGGGGCTATCGTTGCGTGTGCTGGAGACGGAGCTGGAGACCGTCAAATTCGACTTGAGTCTCTTGCTGGAAGAGACCCCGGACGGGCTCTCCGGCGCGCTGAACTACAACACCGACCTCTTCGATGCCTCCACCGCCGAGCGCATGATGGGGCACTTCCGCACGCTGCTGGAAGCCATCGTCACGGATGAGCACCAGCGTCTGGCCGAGTTGCCCCTTCTGCGCACCGAGGAGCGTCAGCAGCTCCTGGTCGCCTGGAACGCGACGTCCGCCGCGTTCCCGCGCGATACGCCGATTCACGTTCTCTTCTCCGAGCAGGCGGCTCGCACGCCAGACGCCATGGCGCTTATCAGCGGTGAGAGCGTCGTCACCTACGCGGAGCTGGACCGCCGCTCCAATCAGCTCGCGCACCACCTGCGCGCGTATGGCGTTTCCCGCGGCACCCGCGTGGGCCTCTGTCTGGAACGTTCGCCGGACATGGTGGTGGGCCTACTCGCCATCCTCAAGGCCGGCGGCGCCTACGTGCCCATCGACCACCACTACCCCGCTGAACGCATCTCCTTGCTGCTTCAGGAGGCCGGCGTCAGCGTGTTCGTCACGCAGGAGTCGCTCGCCGATGAGCTGCCCAGCTCCGGCGGGTTGATGGTGTGCGTGGACACGGACGCGGACCTCATCGCCGCCTTGCCGCATGACGCGCCTCCTTCCGTAACCATGGGCGGTGATGACCTCGCCTACGTCATGTTCACCTCCGGCAGCACTGGCCGACCCAAGGGCGTCTGCATCCCCCACCGCGCAGTCGCTCGCCTCGTCCTCGCCAACCCCTTCATCCACTTCGGCCCCGACGAAGTCTTCCTCCAGCTCGCTCCCGTCGCCTTCGACGCTTCCACCCTGGAACTCTGGGGCGCCTTGCTTCACGGCGCTCGCCTCGTCCTCGCTCCGCCTCACACGCCTTCTCTGGATGAAATCGCCGCACTGCTGACTCACCACCGCGTCTCCACCCTCTGGCTCACCGCTGCCCTCTTCGAGCAGATGGTGCTTCACCAGGGCAACGCCCTGGCCAGTGTCCGGCAGGTGCTCGCTGGCGGTGACGTGTTGCCTCCTCTGCGTGTCCGGCAGCACCTGGAGCGCATTCCCCTCGGCGCAGTCCTCGTCAACGGCTACGGCCCCACCGAGAACACCACCTTCTCCGCCACACACTCCCTTCGCGCGGGTGACGCCTTCGGCACCTCCGTCCCCATTGGCAGGCCTCTGGGACACTCCTCCGCCTTCGTCCTCGACTCGCGCATGGAGCCCGTCCCCGTCGGCGTCCCTGGCGAACTCTTCGTCGGTGGCGACGGCCTCGCCTGGGGCTACCTGAACCGACCGGAGCTGACGGCTGAGAAGTTTCTCCCTCACCCCTTCTCTTCCACCCCGGGCGCTCGCCTCTACCGCACCGGCGACCGCGTCCGCTGGAGGGCCGACGGCTCCCTGGAGTTCCTCGGCCGCTCCGACTTCCAGGTGAAGGTGCGCGGCTTCCGCATCGAACTGGGCGAAATCGAAGCCGTCCTCCAGCAGGCCTCGGGCGTCCAGGAGGCTGTCGTCCTCGCTCGTGAAGACGCTCCCGGTGACAAGCGCCTCGTGGCCTACGTCGTGGGCGAAGACGGCGTGGAGTCTGTCGATCCGCGAGCCCTGCGCGACCACGTCCTGCGCAAGCTGCCCGAGTATCTGGTCCCCGCCATCTTCATTCCGATGGAGTCCCTGCCGCTGTCGGCCAACGGGAAGGTGGACCGAAAGGCCCTGCCCGCCCCCGCCGCAGACCGAGCGCTGATGGGCACATCCTTTGAGGCACCACGCGATGCCTCCGAGCAGGCGATCGCCGAAATCTGGGCCGAGGTCCTGGGCCTCCGACAGGTCGGCATCGACGATAGCTTCTTCGAGCTGGGCGGAGACTCCATCCGAAGCATCCAGGTCATCGCGAAGCTGCGCGAACGGGGCCTGGAGCTACCCATCATGGAGCTGCTGCAGCACCCGACCATCCGCCAGCTCTCCGGCGCGGTGAAGCACGCCGGAGAGTCCGCCCCTGCCGCACATGACGTGGCCCCCTTTGGCTTTGTGTCCGAAGCGGACCGCAAGCGGCTGCCGGAAGACGTGGAGGATGCCTACCCACTGGCCGCGCTCCAGTCGGGCATGCTCTTCGAGAGCGCGCTGGATGCCTCGGCCGGCATCTACCACGACATGTTCAGCTTCCATCTGGAGCTGGAGCTACACGAGCCGCTGCTGCGTCAGGCGTTTCAGGAACTGATTGCGCGTCACGCCATCCTGCGAACCTCCTTCCATCTGGATGGCTACGAGGAGCCACTCCAACTCGTCCACCGTGAGGTCAAGCCGCCTCTGCGCATCGAGGACCTTCGGCATCTGGAACCCTCCCAGCAGGACGCGTTCCTGCGGGAGTGGGTGGAAGCGGAGCGCATCAAGCCCTTCGAGTGGACCCAGGCGCCCTTGCTCCATGTCGCCGTGCATCGCCGCACGGACCGCAGCGTTCAGCTGACCATCGTCTTCCACCACGCCATCCTCGATGGCTGGAGCGCTGCGACCCTTCTCTCGGAACTCTTCGGCCGCTACCTCGAATTGCAGGACGACTCCAACACGCCCCCGGCACAGCCCCTGGCTGCGACCTACCGCCAGTTCATCGCGCTGGAGCGTGAGGCCCAACAGTCCGCGGAGAGTGAGCGCTTCTGGCTGAAGCGCATGGATGCCATGGACTCGCCAAGCCCCCGCCCGAACCGGGCCAGGGACGACGAGCGCGTGCTGCACAACCATGACGTGCGCATCCCCGCGCCGCTCCAGCATGCCTTGCTACGCGTGGCCCATGAGGCGGGCGTGTCCCTCAAGACGGTGCTGCTGGCCGTGCATCTGCGCGTCCGGGGCTTCGTCGAAGGCAGCACCTCCGTCGTCACCGGCATCGTCACCAATGGTCGTCCGGAAGTCGTCGATGGCGAGCGGATGATTGGCCTGTTCCTCAACAGCGTGCCTTTCCCGGTGACGCTGCCTGGAGGCACATGGCTAGAGATCATTCAACAGGTCGCGAAGCATGAGCAGGAGTTGATGCCGCACCGCCGCTACCCCATGGCGCGGCTCCAGCAAAAGCGCGGCGGCCAGCCTCTGTTCGATACACTCTTCAACTTCATCCACTTCCACGTCGCGGGAGGGCTGTCCCAACAGAAGGGGCTGCGCTTCGTAGACGAGATGCTCGGCGCCGCCTGGATGGAGCTGCCGCTGGGCGTCACCTTCACCCAGGACCCGGACACCTCGTCGCTGTCGATTTCCATCTCCACCACAGGCACTCGGCACGAAGCGGAGCGGACGCGGGAGTTGGGGCAGTACTACCTGCGCGCACTGGAGGCCGTGGCTACGGGCCCAAGCAGCCACTATGAGCAGGCGGCGCTGCTGACGGAGGCCGAACGCGACACGCTGTTGGAGGCGTGGAATGCCACTCGCCGAGAGGTCGCCTGGGAAGGATGCTTGCACGAGCGGTTCGAGGACCGTGCAGCCCTTTCTCCCGATTCCCTCGCCGTGCTCGACGATGAGCACTCGCTCGCCTATGCCGAACTCAACCGTCGGGCCAACCAGCTCGCCTGGGCCCTGCGTACCCGAGGCGTAGGGCCCGAGGTTCGCGTGGGCCTGTGCATGGAGCGCTCGGTCGACATGGTCGTCGGTGTCCTCGCCATCCTCAAGGCCGGCGGCGCCTACGTCCCCATGGATCCGGCATATCCCGCCCAGCGCCTGGCCTACATGGTGAGTGACTCGAATGTCGGCTGCGTGCTCACGCAGCAGCGAGTCGCGGACAAGCTCGCCGGGCACAAGGTGGAGGTCCTCTGCGTGGACGACGCCGCTCTCACGAACGAGCCGCGGTCCGAAGCCAATCCACCGAGGCGCAGTGAACCCGAACACCTCGCGTACGTCATCTACACCTCAGGCAGTACCGGCAAGCCCAAGGGCGTCATGGTACAGCATGCCTCGGTGATGAACCTGCGCGCGGCGCTGGCGGCCACCGCTTACGCAGGTGTGGACAAGTCCCTCCGCGTCAGCCTCAACGCGTCACTATCCTTCGACGCCTCCGTGCAGCAACTGGTGCAGCTCGCGGATGGACATGCGCTGTGCGTGGTGCCGCAGACCGCTCGCGAGGATGCGCGCGACATGCTGACGTGGCTGGAGCAGCATGACGTGGACGTGCTGGACTGTGCCCCGTCGCTGCTGCGCCTGCTGCTGGACGAGGGCCTTGCCGCACACCGTCCCTTGCGCGTACTGGCTGGCGGCGAGGCACTGGACGAGGCGCTCTGGGCCCGGCTCTCCGCCCATCCCCACATCGAGTGCTTCAACGTCTACGGCCCGACGGAGTGCACCGTGGACTCTACGCTGCGTCCCTTACACGGAGCGTCCCTGCCTCCTTCGCTGGGCGGTCCGTTGGCGAACGCTCAAACCTACGTGTTGGATGCGCACCTGCAGCCTGTACCGGTTGGTGTGCCAGGTGAGCTCTACATTGGTGGAGCGGGCCTGGCGCGTGGCTACCTGAATCGCCCTGAGCTCACCGCCGACCGCTTCATTCCCAATCCCTTCAGTACGGCCTCCGGCGCCCGCCTCTACCGGACGGGAGACCGGGCTCGCTGGTTGCCCCAGGGCGAACTCGAGTTCCTGGGCCGCATCGACTTCCAGGTGAAGCTGCGCGGCTTCCGCATCGAACTGGGGGAGATTGAGTCCGCGCTACGCCAACACCCCGCAGTGCAGGACACGGTGGTGCTGGCACGCGAGGATACCCCTGGCTTCCAGCGCTTGGTGGCATACGTGGTCCCGCATGCTTCACAGTTGGAGGAACAGCCTTCGATGGCTGCGGGCGTGCTCCGGGCGTTCCTCAAGGTGCAGCTGCCCGAGCACATGGTGCCCTCGACCATCGTCATGCTGAACGCCCTGCCCCTGAATCCGAGCGGCAAGGTGGACCGAAAGGCCCTGCCGATACCGGAGGAGACGTCCGTTCAGCAGGTGGCGTACATCCCGCCGCGTGATGCATACGAAATAGAGCTGGCCCGTATTTTCGAGGACCTGCTCGGCGTGGCGCCGATCGGCGTGAGGAGTGACTTCTTCGAGCTAGGCGGTCACTCGCTGGTCGCGGTGCGGCTGCTATCGATGCTGCGCGCACGCACGGGCCGTGCGCTCCCGGTAACGGCGCTCTTCCAGGCACCGACCGTGGAAGGGCTGGCCGCTTTCCTGCGGCGAGAACCCGCGCCATGGACTCCGCTCGTCCCCATCCAACGCGGTGGCTCGCGAGTGCCCTTCTTCTGCGTCCACCCCGTGGGCGGCACGGTGTTCTGCTACACCGAGCTGGCCCGGCGTCTCGGCCCCGAACAGCCATTCTACGGGCTGCAGGCCCAGGGGCTCGAAGGATCACTGCTGCCGAACGAGTCGATCGAGTCCATGGCGGCGAGCTATGTGAACGCCATCCGCACGGTGCAACCGAGGGGGCCCTACCGGCTGGGCGGCTGGTCACTCGGAGCAGTCATTGCCTTCGAGATGGCGAGACTGCTTCAAACAAGCGGAGAGACCGTGGATGTCGTCGCCATGATTGAACCCAGCTCCACATCGCAGGTTCGAGGCATGCCGGCCGCCGACGACCTGGCCGCGGCGACGATGTTCGCAGTGGACCTGGCACGCACGGCCGGAATCCCATGGGGGACCTCGGAGATCATCGAGGGTGACGCGAAGGTGCTGCTGGAGCGCGTGCTGGAGAAGGGCCGAGAGGCGGGCGTCCTCATCCCAGATGCTGACATGGAGCAACTCCACGCCCTGCTTAGCGTCTTCACCGCCAACGTGCGTGCGATCCAACAGCACACGCTGGGCAACTACGCAGGCACACTCACCGTGCTACGCGGAAGCGACTCAGAACTGGAGTCACCCGAGACCGAGGACCTGGGCTGGAGCCATCACGCCGCACACCTGGAGGTGCGCGAAGTTCCGGGAGACCACTATGGTGTCCTACAGGCACCGGGGTTGGATGCGCTCGTCAGCGCGCTGCGCGAACTCCTGGAGCGCGCCGACACGCCCACACGACTGGGGTTGTGAGGCGGAGGATCATCGCTAACTCCTTGTAACTGTGGAGCGGCAACGGCCTCCGCTCCACTTGCTGCTCGTCTGTCGTTGAAGCCAAGGAGCCCCAATCAGAGCCCCTAGTAATGAACTGTTTCGCCAAGAAGTCTGAGCCTGCATGCTCAATGCGGCGTTTTTTGAAGCGGCGACCACTTGCACCCCAAGGAACCCCGGGAGCCGTTCGGCCGCTGGGGTGCGAAATGCCCCGCGCGAGCTGGACATACGCGGCACTCGCCCACTATTACACGCGCCAGCAGCAGGCGCACGTGAGCGATGCCTGCATGCGCAACGTCTGCCAACGGCACGTTTCGTCGGCCCGGGACAGAGTCCCCATTCCCGTCAGCGCCCCTCTCTTCGCCGCCGCGTCCACGCTCCACGCTCAGCTACTCCAAGGCGCTCCGGGGCATTCGTCCACAGCGGGGTGTCAGAAAGCACCGCGCAGGCTCGGGCGACTTCACTGCGAGCAAACCAAGTGCATCGGCACGGCGAGGCTGAAATGCCCCTTGGTGAAAGCAGCGGATGCTTGCCTACAATCGAGGGGCATCCGATTGGGGGACAATGCCGATGGAGTCGCGCGAATCCAGGATCATCAAGGGGCTGCTGACTCTCCTGGATGCAGAGGGGTTAACGGACGAGCGACAGATTCTGGAGGCGGACTTCGGTGCCCGGAACTGGAGGGATCTCTCCCAGCAGGATGTCGATCGCGTCTACGCTGCCCTCCAGCGCGCAACTTCTCCGGCGAGCACCGAGCCTTATTCTGCGCAGCAGCCTGACAAGACTGCCGATCCAGTAGAAAGCAGCGCCTCGGTTCTCAAGCCCGTGGAGCCTCCCCACGCTCTGGCGCAGGTCGTCACGAAGCCTCACCCCATCACCAAGCCTGCATCCGCGGCCATCGCGGACTTCACCCCGTTCATTGAGTCCATCGCAGGAGGTTTCGCCATCGCGGCTGCACTCGAGGAACTGGCGGCAGCCACGACCTTGGACGAGAGCCAGGAGGCGCTTGAGGGAATCTTCGTAAGAGCTCTGGGATTCGCCCAAGATGCTCTGGACGAAACGGAGCGCTACCAGAGCGAAACGCTTCGCCATGTTCGGGTCATTGCTCGGGATGCAGGCTTCGACGTGACGCTCGTCGCACTCGATTACCCCTACCCCTATCCCAATATTCTCGCCCCGGTCTTCAAGAACCATCCCTATGGGTTGGTTGTCGTCGTCTCGCCGCGATGGAACACCTGTCGGTTCGTGTTCCGCCAGATCAAGGGCTCACGTGTGGGGGAACTTTGGGCGAGGACTTTTGTAGGTCGGCGGCCTGCTCCCGAGCCGCTCGACAATCTCGCAATCTGGACGCGCAGACTCGAAATGCTGCGGCCGGTCTACGGGGAGTCTCGGGGAGAGAAACAACTTCGGGTACAGCGTGCATTGGCGACGCCTGCTCCGGCCATGGCCGAGGATTGGAGCAGCGCCGCGGTGCCGCTGGATGTGGCTCCCCCAGGGATAGGCTGGGGAACGCTCATCTCCCGAAGGCTCGAGACCTTTCTTCAGCCAGTGGCTCCCATGTCAGGTAGGAGGAGCTTTACCGGACTTGAGAGAGCACTGCGCTCCTACTTTCCCGCCTCGGTCGCCCATGGCGCTGCGTGGCTGCGCTACGAATCCTATACGGTGGATCAGGAACAGGGTTCGGCGGACCAAGCCTTCGCCGAGGGGCGTACCTGGGGATGGCGGGTGGTACTCCACTTCTCCCTGACCAGAGATCTCTGCCAGCCTGGGCGGCAGATTGACATTCCCGCGGTAGTTCCCTCGGCTACGTCCAATGGACGCCTCGTACTTAACGGGAGCTGGTACCGGTTCGGTCCGCGCATGGGCAACAGTCCCCTGATTGAGGAGCTGCCCGTCATCTCGAGGGAGGATGACGCGGACGAGAACATCTTCGAATTGCTCATGCCCCCGGACCCGTTCAACGAGGCAAAGGAGCCTCCTCCAGAGGATGAGCCGCTCGTGCTCGCGGCGGATGCCAAGGTCGAGCCCCCCAAGCCCGAGGACGAGGAAGAGCAAGATGAAGAGTCCGCCATGGCCTTCTCAGGCATGGACCCTTGTGCCCTGCTGGAGCTGGCCACGTTCAGGAAGCTCAGCGCGGTGCGATACCACCTCTGGAACGCATCGGGGCTGGGCTTCTCGCTCCAGAATGGTCCCGCCAGGGAGAACCTGAGCGAGGATGAATTGGTGGGCGCGGTCCGCTGGTCCTTCCGCGCGTCCTGGGGAAGAGAGAGCCGCTTCCTTGTCGTCAGCAAGAAATACCTCGCGGCCATACTAGACCGCGCGCCGGACACCTCCTCGCCGCATGAGCACCTGATGGTGGTACGCGAGCCGGAAAGGGGCCGGGTGGTAACGCCGCCCGCGTGGGCATGCCCGGACGTCTCCGTGGACCTGCCCACTGGGTATTGGCATCCCGTAGCGGCAGCACGGTTGTCACCAGCGGGAAGACTCACCGTCCCCGTCCTTCGACGAGAGGGCCCCGTCCTGAGCCCCCTGGCTAATTCGGCCTCTAACGTCAACCCACGCCTTGGGGGCGATGGCCCTGGGCCACGTCGCTGGTGGATCGCTGAGTCCCTGGCCTTCTTCGCGGAACTGAAGCCGGGCTCGCTCCACGCTGCGGCACACATTGCGGCATTCGCCAAGCCCTTTCCCGCGATGCACCTATTCTCCGCGCCAAGCGAGACGACGGAGAGCGTGGTCCGGATCAGCCCAAATCAGCTGGCGTTGTTTCATGGAAACGAAGGACCCCACCTCGCTGTGGACATCCCCTGCGTAGACGCTCGGGAGTATTGCCCAGTCCTACGTGTCCGGGTGGGAGAGCGAGTACGGCCCGGTGAGGTGTGGCTCACAGCTCCCGCGGATCCTTGGCGACGGGCTTCGCTGGCGGCCGAGGCGACAATACCTCCCAAGGAGCCTCCTCCGCTGCTGCAGTTTGCGCGCAAAGGCTATCCTCAAGTGCCGCTGACGTTGGACATCGCTGATGACCTGGTCCGCTGGAGAATCCCCCCGGGCATCTCCGGCAAGGTGGTGGACGCCCGGCTCTCCGCCGTCCACGACCGCTCTGGAGGACTCCGTATGTCCTGGCGGGCATTTCTCCGCATCGCGGCCGAGGGAACGGGCACGGCGGGCGGGTACGTGATCCTGCCCGATGGGCGAGCCGTCCCGATCGTTTCCATGGATCCACTGGAGGCCCCATTCGACGAGACCGGAGCCGTGGCCGAAGCTGTGATTCAGGAACCCTGGCCCACCCATGAAAATTCTGGGCAGGTGGGCTCCTGGCGGTCCGGCGAAACGGGCGAGCCCATCCGGGTCATCCAGAGAGAGCAACTCCCGGTGCTCTACCTACCATCCTCGGGCTGTATGCTTGTCGAGAGCCCCGACTCCTGGCTGCGCGTCCGCGCACGAGATGGAGAGGGGATTCCAGCGCATGCCCGTGCGCCGGCGCTGCCAGTATGGCAACGGATGTGGTGGGCGGCGCGGGCGCCGAGAGACGACTTCGCCGCCGCAGAGCGTGACCGGGCTGGGGGAAGGCCTCCGTTCCTGCATCACCTGGAGGAAGTTCTGGAAGCGGCAATGGTCGATCCGCTGGATGAGCCGGAACCTTCCGCGCCGGAGACACAGGCGCTCGACCGACTGCCGAACGTGTTGCGTGACGGTGCGATGGGCTACCGGGGAGCCTTTGATTCCGGCCGGGCTTGGCACTGTGAGTGTGGAGACATCCATGGCGCACGGAGGGCCTTCGAGCGATGCGAGAGGTGTCTTGCGTTGGTGACACTCCACCCCAGGAAACGCCGACGGCTGCCGGTCCTCACCCTTCCAGATCTGGTCCTGCACCCATGGCGAGTGGAACTGGCGGCGGCGCTCCTCGGCACGAGCGTGGAAGACCTGCTGTCATTCCACGCGAGCCGGGGTGGAGCGGCCTTGGCTGCCGCACTCCTCGAATTGAGCCAACAGGACAAAGTCGCGCTCGCACGGCAGCGCCTGTTGGCAAGCGGGAAGAAAGGAGGAATGAGCCTTGGCTGGTTGGCGCTCCTTCAGGACACGAGTTCCGGCCCCTCCTTGGTCTCCAGGCTGCTCACACGCACGTTGCCCGTTCTTCCACCCATCCTCCATCCCACGTCTGCTCGAAGTGCGAACTCACGTACCGCACATCTGCCGCCGCTCGTCTCCAGCCACGTCAGCTCCCCCCTGACGTCGCGCTATTTCCGAGTCCTTCATCAGTCCAGAAGGCTTGAGCAGCTGCGCAGGAGCAACAGCCAGTTCTTGATTGAGGTCTCGCGCCGAGAGCTCCAACGGGCCGTCAGCGAACTGTTTGGCCCAGTGGAGGCGGGCCGAAGCAGCGCTGAGCCAGCTCACCTTGCCGCACTCCTGTGCAGAATCTGGCCACTGTCCCGGCCCACCGGGCTGAGGTCGGCCCTTCCCGATATGGTGCGTTCCTGGGCTCGTCCCGCCCGAGCTTCAGCCCGGAGCATAGTCGTTGAGAGACTGTCCCCCGACGACAAGAGCCTCCAGCCGCCAGCGGAACTCCAGTGCAAGAAACCCGACCCGGTCGTGAATCCAATTCGAGAAATCGAGTTCTTCGGGGTTGAGAGGATGTCACTCGCCCTGGCGCCCGAGAAGCCTGGCAGTGCCCACCTCGGGGTGATGAGCCGCGCTCAGTGGCGATGGATGCCAAGCCTGCCGCAAAGGCAGGCAGAGCCCGCAAGCCCTGAGTTCTGGCGGGAACGCTTCGCGATGGACGTCTTCGTCAAGGACCTGCTGCCCTTCTTCGTCGTCATTGTCGCGGGGCGTCCTCCCCACGAAACAGGCAACAGATGTCCCAGGAGCGAAGCCCAGCGGGACCTGAGTCAGCTCCTGGCCGCGTTGTCGAATCCGGCAGCAGCGCCAGCGGACCTCGTTCAGCTCTTCCAGGCCAAGCTACCCATGAACCTCCCCAGAGATGGCGATGAGGCGAGGCAAAACGTGGCGCGAATCATCCATCGAGCGTTTCCAGGCAACTCCCCCCTGCTGGAGACAGCCCGCGAGCGCCTGACGCTCATCCTCGCTTCGTTCTGGGTCGTCCCGGTCAGTCCGGAGCACCCCTTGGGTTGGGACTGGGTGGCGTTCGAATCGCCCAGCCCTACTCACGGCCGGCGAATGGTCCCGCCCCTTCAGTCCATGGCCTGGCGGCTCCTGCCAGACTTCAATGCCGTGGCGGCACCGGCTCGCTTCTTCCTCTCGAACCCGGAAAGGCGCTGGGACCTCCTGCCAGCGGCGATACGCGCCTGCCTGGGATTCGGCACGGTTCTGCCGGGTATACAGCCCGAGGAGTCACATGACGAACCACTTCCTCCAGGGGTGGAGGAGACGCGGGACGAAGCCCCTGCTCCGCACATGCCGGTCCCGGTGGCAGAAGCCGTTACTACCAGGTCATTGCCCGTCGAGCCTCTGACGTCCATTGAGCAGGCAGATGTCCAGTTGCTCTCCACCAGTTGGGTGAATTGGTTCGGCGTTACAGAGGCTGACGGACTGAACAAGGGAAGTGGCGCATGAATGCAACCACCGAATCTCGCACGTACGTGGCTCCCGGGGAACTGCGCGCGGACCTACTCGCGCTGCTCGCTGAAGAAAGCGCCGTGGACGTCTTGTTAACGAGCCCGGGACTTCTGCCCAAGTCGTTCGAAGGCTACACCGAACTTGCACGACAGCCACACCAGCGCCTCCCTGCCTCGGTGGGATTCGCCCACCGGACCGTGGTGCTTGAGTTCTTCGCGGCCCAGATTGACTCCTTGTCTCAAGAGGAGCGATGGCAGCAACTGATCTTGAGGTGGATCGGCCGCATCGACGAAGGGAGTGCGAAGTTCTTCCAATACATGCAAGAGCCTCTTTTCAGTCGGTTGATCAGCCGGGCCGACAAGTCGATGGTTCCCACAGGGCCGTTGACGCTGGAGTTCGCAAACGCCCTCCCCGGGCACGAGCTTGCCCTGACTCTCTCAGGAGAGGCCCACGTGGGCGCGCGGACATGGTTCGAGCAACACCGCTCAAACGCGGTGGACATCACCAGCGACGTGAGAGCGATCCTCGCGGACTCCTGGGCGGGCAATCTGGTTAGCCCCGACGACGTCTATTACAAGGTGCTGGCCGAGTACTTCCGTGAAACATTGGATGGAATGGACCTTGAGGCGGATGACAATCCGATGCTCGCGTTCATGACTGAGTTCCAGGCGGATGCCTACCAGTACGCAAAGGGCATCATGAGGAGGTTCGGTGGAGTCTTCCTCTCGGATGTGGTGGGTCTGGGGAAGACGTACATCGCACTGGCGCTGTTGAAGTACCTCCAGGATCAACTCGGGCTCCATGCCGTCGTGGTGGCGCCCCCCGCGCTCTGTCCGACGTGGCAGGATCTCGCCGCGGAGTTCCGCGTAGAGCTGCGCACCGTCTCTTATGGGAAGCTCGAGAAGCTCAATGAATTCTCGGACCGGGAGGTTCTGGTCATTGACGAGTCTCACAACTTCCGGAACTCGAACACGGAGCGCTATGAGCAACTTGCCGCTTGGCTACGTCCGGACCCCAATGTGCCCTCCGATCGGCGGGTGATCCTGCTCTCAGCGACTCCGCAGAACAACCGCCCCGTGGACGTGCTGCATCAGCTGAAAACCTTTCCCGACAACTTCCTTCGCTTGCCCTACCGTGGAGAGACGCTGGAGCGATATTTCAAGGCCGTCCAGAACGGGGCGGAGTCCCTGACGAGCTTGCTGCAACACGTCGTCGTCCGGCGGACCCGCCGCTTCCTTCAGCAAGCGTACCCTAACGCAACGTTACGCCGGAGAGTGGGCCCAGGTCGCTACGTCACCGAGCCCCTGAAATTTCCAACACGGGTATCCGGTCCCAACCAATGCCTGCGCTACAGCATCGAGGCGACTTACGGCAAAGGGGTCTATGAAAAGATCATCGATACCCTCGCCTCGCTGAAGTATCCGCTTCATGGCATTGCCGGATATGTGCGGAGGGAGCATGCGGATGACCCTCGCCTTGTGGGCGTGAGCCGCGTAAGTCACTCCCTGCGGGGACTTTTCAAGGTGCTGCTCCTCAAGCGTCTTGAGTCGAGCGTCGCTGCGTTCAAGAAATCCCTCGAGAGACTGCGCGAACGGCTGACCTTCTCGCTCCAGCGCTTGAGTCAAGGACAGGTCGTGGTCCGGGTCGTATCCGCGGGGAGCGGAGCCGAGGAGGTAGAGGAAGGGGACGATGAGGTGATGCCGGCGTCCATGTTCGACTCGCAGCGGCTGCATCGAGATTTGGCGGATGATCTCGAGCGGGTCAGTGGACTGACGGCAAAGGTGGAGGCCGTCATGCTGATGGAGGACGCCAAGCTCGATCGGCTCAGGTCCTGGCTGCGAGCCCGCTCCCCCACACACCACCGAACCCTCATCTTCACCCAGTTCGCCGACACAGCGCTCTACCTGGGAGAGAAGCTGGACGGTCTATTTGGTCGGATGGAGGTGGTCACTGGGGCCAGCGGGAACATCCTGCGGGTCGCGAAGCGGTTCGCCCCCAGGGCCAACCGGGCCGAGGTTTCCTCAGAAGAGCAGATCGATTTGCTCATCGCGACGGATGTGATGAGTGAAGGCATGAACCTGCAGGATGCCGACACACTCATCAACTACGACCTCCACTGGAACCCGGTTCGGTTGATCCAGCGCGCCGGCCGAATCGACCGTATCGGTAGCACCAATGAAGAGATCCACATCGCGAGCTTCCTGCCAGCCCGAGAGCTGGAGAGCCAGCTCCGGCTAGAGGAGGTGCTGCGGGCGCGCATCACCGAGTTCCTGAAGGTGTTCGGAGAGGACAGCGAGGTGCTTCCCTCCGATGAGCGGATCGAGGTGGCGTCAGCGGCGGATGCCTACTCTGGCCAGGCCTTCGAGCAGGCGGACGCGAGCGACGAACTGGATGGACTCGGGCGTCACGCAGAGCGGATCATCCTCCTTCGCCGCCAGGAACCGGAGCGATACTCGGCCATCCTGGCCATGCGCCCCGGACGCCGGGCGCTCTCGCACACCAAGGCTCCAGGCCTCTGTGCGTTGAGACTGGCCTGGTATTGGGGGTTCTTCCAAGCGCAGGGCGGGGAGATCGCTCGATTGGATGACCTCGTGGGGCTAGATGGGCTCTACAGGCACAAACAGGCTTGCGGCGTGGAGGGCTCCGGGCTGCGTGCAGCGGGGAGCAGGAGCCTTGACATGCTCGTCGAGAAGGCTCGAAAGGGCTTCGAGCGGGAGGCGCGTATCATCAGGGAGCAGCGCGCCCAGCCGAGCTTGGACCCGGTCGAGGAGTGGTTGCAACGGAGCCTCGAGGCGTACCGGCGCACATGCGTTGCCAGCAGAAAGGGGCTGTGCGACGAAATGGTGCAATGGGTCCTAGCGGGGCAACACAAGAACGCGCTGAAACGAGCGGCTCGTGGATGGAGGCGTGAGGAGCTTGCGGGCGAGGCTCTCTTCCAGGAGATGCGAGGCATTCTGCGCAGATACCCCCTAGTCAACGAGGAGCTGGGCGAAGTCTCCGTTGTTGGGTGCGTCATGGGGCAGAGTTCGGAAGCAAGCTCGTAACAAGGGGCCGGCCGGCACCGGTGTCGTGATCAGTGGGCTCGTCACACGGCGCGCCTGCTGCTGGAGTCCAGGAGCCCAAAAGGTGAAGGCCCTGGAATCCTCAGCTTTCGCCAAGAACTCCAGGGCCTTCGATGGTCGGGGCGACAGGATTTGAACCTGCGACCACTTGCACCCCAAGCAAGTGCGCTACCAGGCTGCGCTACGCCCCGGCACTGCTGCTGCCGTGAAAGGGTGCGCCCTTATGCCCCTACATGACGTTCAGGTCAAGCAAGAGAAGCAGGGCACCGTCCAAAAAACTCACCCTTCCATGTCCTCCATTCCCTCTTCGTCGAAGTCCTCGCCACGGGCCTCGGCCGCGTCGGCGGCGGCCTCCTCCCGGGCGTCGATCTCCGCGTGGTCCTCCGGCGGCGCCTCACCGTTCAGGGCGCTCTTCAGCACCTGGCTCGGCCGGAAGGTCAGCACCCGGCGCGCCGAGATCTCGATCTCCTTGCCCGTCTGCGGGTTGCGGCCCACGCGCGCCTTCTTCTGGCGCACCTGGAAGTTGCCGAACCCGGAGATCTTGATCTTGTCCCCGCGCTCCAGGGTCTCCTTGAGCGTGTCGAACACGAGCTCCACGATTTCGGCCGACTCCTTCTTCGAGAAGCCGACCTTCTCGTAGACACCCTCGATGATGTCCGCCTTCGTCATGCGAATCCTCGGGAAGCCCTCGGGGCTGAACGCCGGGCACTGTTGCAGCCTTCCCAAAGACGTGTCAACCCTCTGACTTCATTCAGGAATTCAGGCGCGCAAGGCAGCCCCCAGCCGCTGCTTCACCTCATCCACGATGCGCTGATGCGCCTCGTTGACCTCCACATCGGTCAGCGTCCGCTCGGCCGAGCGGTAGCGCAGCGCGTACGCCAGGTTCTTCCGACCCTGGGGAATCTGCTCACCGGTGTACACGTCGAACACCTGAGCGTCCTCCACCAGCGGCTTGCCCACCTCCAGGATCACCCGACGCACCTCGTCGTTGGGCAACTCCAGCGGCACCACCACCGCCAGGTCCCGCAGCACCGCCGGGAAACGCGGCAGCGACCTGTACGCCGGCACCAGCTTCGAGGCCGCGTACAGCGGCTCCGTGTCCAACTCGAAGACGAACACCCCGTCCGGCAGGCCCAGCGCCTTCGCCACCCGGGGGTGCACCTCGCCCACATGGCCCAGCACCGTGCCGTCCGCCGCCTTCACCTGCGCCACGGCCTTCGGGTGGTACGCCGCCGGCCCCATGGGCACGTACGTCACGCCCTCCACGCGGAGTGCGCCCAGCAGCCCCTCTACCGCCGCCTTCGCGTCGTAGAAGTCCGCGCGGGCATCCTTGTGCGTCCAGCTCCGGCCACCACCGCGCAGGCCCCACACCAGACCCGCCACGCGAGGCACCTCGCGCGCCGCCGGACGCTGCCCCTGCCCGCCTTCCGCGTCCTGGAAGTAGGCCCGGCCCGTCTCGTAGATGGCCACCGCCTCCACCTGGTGCCGCACGCTGCGGGACACGTTCTCCAGCAGGCCCGGCAGCAGGCTGGTGCGCATCACCGACTGCTCCGTGCTCAACGGATTGAGCAGCGCCACCGGCTTCTCCGCCCCACCCAGCACCTCCAGGCTGCGCGGCGCGACGAACGAGTAGTTCACCACCTCGTCGAACCCCGCCCCGGCCAGCGCCTGACGCATGCGGCGCTCGGCCTCGGCATTCGCGGGCTCCGGAGCCAGCGTGGCCAGTCCCCGCGGCAGCGTCGCCGGAATGTTGTCGTAGCCGTAGATGCGCGCGACCTCCTCCAACAGGTCCTCCTCGCGCTCCACGTCGACACGGGCCCGAGGCACCTCGTACGTCGCCTGCCCCGTCCCCTCCTCCACCGCCTTGAAGCCCAGGGCCTCCAAGATGCGGCGGACCTCCTTCTCCGCCACGGCCACGCCCAGCACCTGCTCCACCCGGGCGAAGCGCAGCGTCACCTTCCGAGGCGGCTTCGGCGCCGGGTACACGTCCACACGGCCAGGAGCCACCGTGCCCCCCGCCAGCTCCGCGATGAGCTGCGCCGCCCGGTCAATGGCCGGCACCACGGCGTCCATGTCCGCCCCGCGCTCGAAGCGGTGCGATGCCTCCGTGTGCAGCCCGTGCCGCTTCGACGAACGCCGCACCGTGGAACCCTGGAAGTTCGCCGACTCCAGCACCAGCCGCCGGGTGCCCTCGGTCACCTCGCTGTCGCCGCCGCCCATGACGCCGGCGATGGCCTGCGCCCGGTCCTTGTCCGCGATGACCAGGTCATCCACGTCCAGGACGCGGTCCTTGCCGTCCAGCGTCTTGAGCTTCTCGCCGCGCGTCGCCATCCGGACGACAATTTCCTGACCGGCCAGCTTCTCCAGGTCGAAGGCGTGCAGCGGCTGCCCGTACTCCAGGTTCACGTAGTTGGTGACATCCACCACGTTGTTGATGGCGCGCACCCCGGCCGCCTTCAGCCGGTCCTGCATCCACTGCGGAGACGGGCCAATCTTCACGTTCTCCACCACGCGCGCCACGTAGCGCGGGCAGCGGTCCGGGGCCTCCACACGCACCTTCACCTGCTCGGCGGCGGGCGTACCCGACTCCGCGGGCTTCGGCTGAGGCACCTTCAACGCGGAGCCCGTCACCACGCTCACCTCGCGCGCCACGCCCAGGTGGCTGAGCGCGTCCGGGCGGTTCGGCGTGACGTTCACCTCCAGCACCACGTCGTCCAGCCCCACGGCCTCCGCGATGGGCGTGCCCACGCGCGTGTCCGCCGGCAGGATGAGCAGGCCGCTGGACTCCTCGCTCAGGCCCAGCTCCTTGGAAGAACAGAGCATGCCGAAGCTGTCCACGCCGCGCAGCGCCGCCTGCTTGATGTCCATGCCGTTGGGCAGCTTCGCGCCCACGGTGGCCAGCGGCACCTTGTCGCCTACCTTGAAGTTCTTCGCGCCGCACACCACCTGGAGCAGCGCCGTCCCGCCGATGTCCACCTGCGTGACGGACAGCTTGTCCGCGTTGGGGTGCTGCACGGACTCCTTGATTTGCGCCACCACCACGCCGCGAAGGGCCTCCGCGGGGCGCTCCATTCCCTCAATCTCCAGGCCCGCGGCGGTCAGCTTGCGCGCCAGCTCGTCCTCGGACGGCGGCAGCGCTACGTAATCGCCCAGCCACTTCACCGAAATCTTCACAGGTCCACCCTCTTCATCAATCGGCTGGAACACGGGGGCCCACCAGCGGCCCCCTGGAATCTCAGAACTGCTCGAGGAACCGCGCGTCGTTCTCGAACATCATCCGCAGGTCGTCGATGCGGTAGCGCAGCATGGCGATGCGCTCCACGCCCATGCCGAACGCGTAGCCCGTCACCTCGTTCGGGTCATACCCGGCGGAGGTGAAGACGTTGGGGTGCACCATGCCGCTGCCCAGCACCTCCAACCACCCCGTCTGCTTGCAGATGCGGCAGCCCTTGCCCGCGCAGTTCGTGCAGGTGATGTCCACCTCCGCGGAGGGCTCCGTGAAGGGGAAGAAGGACGGGCGGAAGCGCGTGCGCGTGTCCGAACCGAAGAACGCCGTCACGAACGCCGCCAACGAGCCCTTCAGCTCGGCGAACGTCACGCCCTTGTCCACCAGCAGGCCTTCCACCTGGTGGAACATCGGCGTGTGCGTGATGTCCGAGTCGCGCCGGTACACCCGGCCCGGCATCACCGCGCGGATGGGCGGCTTGCGGTTGAGCATGTACCGCACCTGCACCGGGGACGTGTGCGTGCGCAGCAGCGCGGAGCTGTCCGCCTTCTTCGCGTGGCCCAGCGTGGCCTCGTCCACGTAGAAGGTGTCCTGCATGTCCCGCGCGGGGTGGTCCTTCGGCAGGTTCAGCGCTTCGAAGTTGAAGTAGTCCAGCTCGATCTCCGGGCCACTGGCCACGTCGAAGCCGAGCCGCGAGAAGGTCCGGACAATCTCCTCCATCGTCCGCGACACGGGGTGCCGGCTGCCCAGCGCCACGCCGCGTCCGGGCAGCGTCACGTCCAGGCCCGGGCCCTGAAGCTGGGCCTCCAGCGCGGCCGCCTCGGCGCGCTCCACGGCCTCGGCGAGCAGCTTCTCCAGCTCCGCCTTCACGCTGTTGGCCACCTCGCCCAGCGAGCGCCGCTCGTCCGGGGGCAGCTTGCCCATGCCGCCCAGCACGCCGGACAGCTCACCCTTCTTGCCCAGGTAGCGGACCCGCAGTGCTTCCACCGCGGACAGCTCCGACGCGCCGCCAATCTCCCGCCTCGCGGACTCCGCGAGCGCCAGCAACCGATCCCGCATGGACTTCCGCCTCCGTTCCAGTTCCCCGCGCGCCCTTGGCGCCGAGGCAAAAAAAAGGGCCGCCCCAGAGAGGCAGCCCGTTCAAACATCCGGACAGGGTGGCCAGCGTCAGCCCACCACCCCACCCGTTCTGTCTCCAGCCTTGCGGGCTGGATGTGTCTCAGGCCGCCTTCGCGATGTTGGCGACGGCCGCAAAACCCGACGGATCCGCGATGGCCATGTCGGACAGAACCTTGCGGTCCAGGCCGATCTTCGCCTTCGCGAGGCCCGCGATCAGCTTCGAATAGGAGAGGCCCACCGTGCGGGCGGCCGCGTTGATGCGGACGATCCACAGGCGACGGAAGTCCCGCTTGCGCTGCATGCGGTCGCGGCTGGCGTAGTCCAGCGCCCGCTCAACCGCCTCGTTGGCGCGCTTGTAGCAGTTCTTCCGACGGCCGCGGTAACCCTTGGCCAGCTTCAAAATCCTATTACGACGACGACGGGCCTTGACACCCTTCTTCACGCGCATGACTGCCTCACTTCGGACTGCGTAGTTTGGAAGCCCCCCGGCGCAGGCTTACCGCCGCTCCGACGAGGCCACGTTGTCCCTGACTTCAGAACCGCGAAATCAGCCCCCGTAGGGGAACATCTCCTTGATGACCTTCTTCGCGTCCATGTCGCGAAGGTGGCCGGTCCCGCGGTTGCTGCGCTTGGACTTCGGCGTCTTCGAGAACGTGAAGAGGTGCTTCGCGAAGGCCTTGCCGTGCTTGACCTTGCCGCTCTTCTTCACGTCAAAGCGCTTCTTCGCGCTGCTGCGGGTCTTCAACTTCGGCATCGTCCTGATCCTTCCATGCCCCATGCCGTTGGACTTGAGCGGCAGGTGCGAGAACTCTCGAAAATTGGGGAACTTGGGCAGGCTCCCCTCGAAAGTGCGCAAAGATACTTAGGTGCAACAGGGAGTCAAGGCCCGTCAGCAAGCCGACAGGCGTCCTGACCTTCCGATCACGGCAGGGCCGCTTCCTTCGCCAGCAGGGCCTCGAAGTCCGTCACCTTCATGGTCTTGAGGTCCTCGCCACCGTACCGCCGCGGCGACACGCCCTCGCCCGACACCTCGTTGTCGCCCACCACCAGGGTGAACGGCACCTTCTGGAGCTGGGCCTCGCGGATCTTCGCGTTCATCGACAGGCCGCGCTCGTCGAACTCCACCCGGTAGCCCTTGGCCCTCAAGGAGTCCCGAACCTTCCGGGCGTAGTCGTTCTGCCGGTCCGCCACCGTCACCAGCACCGCCTGGATGGGGGCCAGCCAGGCCGGGAAGGCGCCGGCGAAGTGCTCGATGAGGATGGCCGTGAAGCGCTCGAACGAGCCGAAGATGGCGCGGTGGAGCACCACGGGGCGGTGCTCGGCGTTGTCCTCGCCCACGTAGGTCAGGTCGAAGCGCTCGGGCGCCAGGTAGTCCAGCTGCATGGTGCCCAGCTGCCACCTGCGGCCGATGCTGTCCGACACCGCGAAGTCGATCTTCGGGCCGTAGAACGCGCCGTCACCCGGGGCCAGCTCGTACTCGAGCCCCAGCGACTCCAGCGCGGCCTTGAGGCCGCCCTCGGCGCGATCCCACAGGGAGTCATCCCCCAGGCGCTGCTCGGGCCGCGTGGACAGCTTCACCGCGTAGGTGAGGCCCACCGCCTTGTAGACGTGGTCCAGGAGCTTCACGAAGCGCCGCACCTCGTCGGTGATCTGCGCCTCCGTGCAGTAGATGTGCGCGTCGTCCTGCGCGAACTGGCGCACGCGCGTGAGGCCCCCCAGGGAGCCCGCCGCCTCATTGCGGTGCAGCACGTCCTGCGTGTGGTAGCGCAGCGGCAGGTCGCGGTAGCTGTGCTTCTTGAAGCCGTAGAACAGGTGGTGCGACGGGCAGTTCATCGGCTTGAGCGAGAAGTCATGCTCCCCCGACTCGCTGTCGAGCACGAGGAACATGTTCTCCTTGTACTTGCCCCAGTGGCCGCTGGTCTCCCACAGCCCCTTGTTGAACATCAGGGGCGTCTTGATCTCCACGTAGCCGTCGTTCTGCGTCAACTGACGCATCCAGTTCGACAGCGTTGTGTAGAGCGTGGTGCCCTTCGGGGTCCAGAAGGCGGAGCCCGGCGAGTACGGGTGGAAGTGGAAGAGGTCCAGCTCCTTGCCCAGCTTGCGGTGGTCGCGCTTCTTCGACTCCTCGATGCGCGTCAGGTACTCCGCCAGCTGCTTCTTGTCGAAGAAGGCAGTGCCGTAGACGCGCTGGAGCATCGGGTTGCGGTGGTCCCCCCGCCAGTACGCTCCACTGGAGGAGAGGATCTTGATGATGCCGATCTTCCCCGTGCTGGGCGCGTGGGGCCCCAGGCAGAAGTCCACCCAGTCACCGTGCGTGTAGAGCGTCAGCGTCTTGGCGCCCTTGGCCGCGATGTCCTTGACGATCTCGACCTTGAACTTCTCGCCCTTCTCCTCGAACAGGCGCACGGCCTCGTCCATGGAGATTTCGGTGCGGACGAAGGCCATGTCCCGCTTCAGCTCGGCGTTCGCCTCGGCCTCGATCTTCTCCAGGTCCTCGGGCGTGAAGGGCTTCTCGCGGAAGAAGTCGTAATAGAAGCCCTCCTCCGTCGCGGGACCGATGGTCACCTGCGTGCCCGGGAAGAGCTTCTGCACCGCGCTGGCCACCACGTGGGCAGCGTCGTGGCGGATCAACTCCAGGGACTCGGGGCTCTTGGGCGTGAAGATCTGCAGCTTCACGTCCTCATCCAGCTTGCGGGCCAGGTCCATGTCCTGGCCATTCACGCGCGCGAAGAGGGCGGCCTTCGCCAGGCCGGGGCCGATGCTCTCCCGCACGAAGTCCGCGATCGTGGTTCCCCGGGCCGTCTGCTTCTGCGAGCCGTCGGGGAGTGTCACCGTGATGATGTCGGACATGCGAACCTCGGAAAAAAAACGGGCGGCAGGCTCTTTTAAAGCCGTGCCGCCCGCTGAAGTCACTCTTTGATGATGGGTCGTAGTGGGATCGAACCACTGACCCCTACCGTGTCAAGGTAGTGCTCTACCGCTGAGCTAACGACCCGTTGCAGCCGCTTCGGTGGCGCGGGGAATAACAGCGGGCTCCCCCAACTGTCAAGCAAACACAGAAGGGTTCTTCAACTCTTCCCGCGCGCCTTCGGATCCGTCGTTTCCAGCAGCGTGTGGACCCGGGACATGACGGCGTCGAACATCGCCGGGGTCAGCCGCCCCGTCTGCGTGTTCTGCTGGCTGACGTGGTAGCAGCCCAGCAGCGTCCGGCCGCCCGGCAGGCGCAGCTCCGCCCCATGCCCGAACGCGGGCCGAGGCGACGGAACCTCCATCCCCTGCCGCGCCAGGGCCACGAGCGCGGCGTTCCAGCCGATGGCCCCCAGCGCGAGCATCACCCGGCCCGGCAGCAGCGCCAGCTCGCGATCCAGGAACGGCGCGCAGCGGGCCAGCTCCTCCGGGAGGGGCTTGTTGTCGGGCGGAGCACAGCGGGCCGCCGACACGATGAAGGCGTCCTTCAGCCGGAGCCCGTCATCCCGGTGCTCGCTGAGGGCCTGATTCGCGAAGCCCGCGCGGTGCAGCCCGGCATAGAGGAAGTCGCCGGAGCGGTCCCCGGTGAACATCCGCCCCGTCCGGTTCGCCCCATGGGCCGCCGGCGCCAGCCCGACGATGATGAGCCGGGCCTTGGGGTCTCCGAAGCCGGGAACGGGCAGGCCCCAGTAATTCCAGTCGCGGTAGGCGCGGCGCTTCACTCGCGCCACCTCCTCCCGCCACTCCACCAGCCGGGGGCAGGCCCGGCAGCCGGTGATCTCATTGTGTAGCGACTCCAGCTTCGTCACGGCGACTTGGGCTCCCCCGTGTAGAGCCGCGTCCGGCGGTAGCGCTCCACCACCACGCTCAGGACCACCTTGAGGATGGCTGCCACCGGCACCGCCAGCAGGATGCCCACGAAGCCGAACAGCTCACCGAAGGCGAGGATGGCCAGGATGATCGCCACCGGCGCCAGCCCGACCTTCTCCCCCACGATTCGCGGGGTGATGACGAAGCCCTCCAGCATCTGCCCGATGACGAAGGTGGCCGCCACCGCCGCCAGTTGCCACGGCCCCTGCCACGACAGCATGAGCCCCACCAGCGACAGCACGATGCCCACGCCCGTGCCCAGATACGGCACCATGTTGCCGAAGCCGGCAATCACCCCAATGACGATGGCCATGTCGATGCGCGCCGCGGACAGGCCCGCCGCATAGATGACCGACAGCACGCCGCCGACGATGAGTTGGCCGCGCACGAAGGCGGAGAGCACCTCATCCACCTCCGCGAAGCGCCGGCTCACCAGCCCCACTGCGCGCCGGGGCAGCAGGTCCTTCACCATGCCCATCAGCCGGGGGTAGTCCTGCAGGAAGAAGAAGGCCAGCACCGGCACCACCGACAGGCCCAGCAACGTCACCACCAGCCGCGCCGTGTTGCCCGCGAAGCTCGCCAGGATGCGCGCCGCCGCTGGCCCCGCGCTCTGGACCAACTCTGACGCCTGCTTTCCCAGCTCGGCGGTGCGCTGGCGCACCAGGTCCGGCAACGAATGCCCCACCAATCCTTCCACCTTCGGCACCACCTGGGTGCTCGCACGGTGGAAGAAGTCCGGCAGCTTCGACGCCTCCTCCCGGAACACCGGGATGAGGTACAGCACCGCGCCGACCAGCATCAGCGTCCCCACCGCGAAGACGAGCGTCGTCCCCCACGTGCGGTCCAGCCGCCGCTTCTCCAGCTCGGTGACGATGGGATTGAAGATGTACGCGCCGGACAGCGCGAGCAGTACTGGCACCGCCACTCCGCCAAAGACGGAGAGCAGCGCGAACACCAGCCCCAGCGAGCCCACCATCACCCCCGACCACCACAGGTCGATGCGCCGGGCGTCCGTCTCGGACAGGGCGTTCTCGGCCACCGCTACGGGCTCGGCGACCCGCGCACGGGTCGGCTCGGCCGCGACCTTGTCCTGGCCACGCGGCGGCGGCACCTCGTGAAGCAAGGGGGCGGACCGAGCTGGCGGCGGTACGGCAGCGGCGGCGGATTTCACGGCGGCGGTGGAACGACCTTTTCTGCGGCGTCCGATGGCGCTCTCCTCTTCAGTCCCAGCTACGGCGGCGTCATGTCCTGATTGCACTTCACGAAAGCACAGGAAACGGGCTTTCGTGGAGGCCCGCCCGCTTTACACCCAGCCCGGCGTCACTCCGAACCACCGGCCTTCGGCCCAGAGGCGCGGAGCTGGATGGTCAGCCGCGCGCGGGCCCGGCTGGGCTCGAAGTACGTCGTATAGGGCCAGTACCCCTGCTTCTTCACTTCAATCTCGTGCAGGCCGCTGCCCACTCGCAGCGCCTTGGGGGAACCCGAGAAGTCGCTGCAGAGCCCCTGCCAGACGCCATCCAGATACACCTCCGCGTCCACGGGCTCGCAGACCAGGGCCAGGTTGCCGCTGGGATTCTGGGCTTCCGCCATCAACTCGCGGGCCTTGAGCAGGGACTCCGGCTCCTGACGCTTCGCACACCCAGCGAACGTGGACACCATCACCAACAGCAGAACCTTCCGCATCAGCTCGCCGAGGACCTCGAAGTCACTGCGTGACGATCACGACCCGGCCCTCGGCTAGGAAGCGCGTGTTGGCCTCGACGAGCGCCTTCGCATCCTCCGAGGCGAGCACCAGGTCGGAACCCTTGGAACCCTTGGCCTTCACCACCAGGGGCTTGTCCCCCACCAGCGAGGCCTTCTTCGCCGCATCCAGGCTCTGGAACCACGCGGCCACGGCTGTCGCGGCACGGCGCTCGTTGGCCAGCGCCGCCGCGCCGTAGAGCGCCTTGCCGCTGTCATCCAGCAGGCGGGGCGCCAGCACGGGCTGCACACCGAGCCCTCGCGCATCCACCACCAGCCCTGTGTACTTCTTCGTGCCCGCGCCGTTGATGGCGATGACGGTGTCCGCGGCGGGCGGCGCGAACAGCGACGCGGTGAGGGCCGACAGCGGCACCTCCACGTCAATCTCCACGCCACTGTCTGAGAAGAACCGCCGGGCGACGACCTTGTAGCCACCCATCGCGGCCTCCACCCGCTTGCGGACGTCCTCGCGGGCCAGCTCGTCCGCCACGGTGCGGCCCGCGCTGATGTGGAGGCGCCCGGCCTGGTCCATGAGATTCTGGACGGCGGATTGCTTGGCGGTCCGCTCAGCGCCCAGCCGGGCCTGTCCGGGGTTGGAGGCCTTCAGGTCGGGAGCACCCACTCCCGTGGCCCGCAGAACCTGCCCTTCCCAATTGACGCCCGGTGCCCCCGGTGCCGTTTTCACGGCGGCGACGGTGGGCTTCGGGGCCTTCGCTTCCTTGCCCTGGCCGAACGCGGTCAGTGGCACGGCCAGCAATATCCCCCACAGCGAGTGCCTCACGGGAAATCCTCCAGCCCCTCGTCCGACGTCGCGGGTCGTGTCAGGGCAGAATGGCATCCCATTCAACGGGCCTGCTTCCGGGGAAGTCAAGGCAGGCCCCTGCGGCACGGCGGGTATGCGTCAGTTCTCGTTGCCGTGACGGTCGACGTAGGCGTCGATCATCTTGCGGTGACGGTCGGTGAGCAACGTGAAGCGCACACCCGAGCGCTCGCGCTTGGCCCCCAGCTCGGCCCACTCACGGACCACTTCACCCTCGGCGTAGATGATCTCCTCCGAGCCCGGGAGCTGGAACTGGAGGCCGATGCGCTTGGCCTCGTGCTGGGGCTCGAGCAGCCGGGCGAGGCTCAGCCCTTCCTGGCTGATGTCCGCGGCCCGCGACATGTACGGCACGCCACCCATGTACTTGTTCAGGTAGATGTCGAGGGGCGCCCGCTTGTTCTTCCGCTTGTCGCTCATGGCTTCTTCGCCTCCGGTCAGGTGGTGCAACAGGTTGCTCCGGGGGTGAAGCAACCTGGATGCAGGGTAGAGGCGCGCGCTGAACGCGCAAGAAAACGGACGGCGCGCGGAGGACTCGCGCGCTCGCTGTGCTTCCTCGGTGAATTCTTCGCGCGGGCTTGTGTCTTCCGAGCACGCGGCCACGCTCTATAGTGCGCCGGTTCTCATGAAAGGTGGATGCATGCGATCGATGTGGACGGCGGCCCTGGTGTTCGCGCTCAGCGCGACGGGCGCCCAGGCGCAGGACTCGAAGTCGGCGAAGAAGCCCGCGGCCAAGGCCGCACCGGCGACTCCGGCCGCCGCGCCGGCGGCGCCCGCTGCGCTGTCCGAGGAGGACCAGCAGACCCTCTACACGCTCGGTCTCTCCATTGGCCGTGACTTGTCCCTCTTCGCGCTGTCGCCCGAGGAGCTGAAGGTGCTGCAACAGGGTCTGTCCGACGGACTCGGTGGAAAGACGTCCGACATCGACCCGAAGGAACAGGCGCAGCGGATTCAGGCCTTCGCCAAGAGCCGGCAGGCCCTCGCGGGCAAGGCCGCGCTGGAGCGCGCCGCCAAGGAGCCCGGCGCGGAGGTGCTTCCCTCCGGCGTCGTCTACAAGCAGGTCCAGGCGGGAACCGGCCGCAGCCCGCGCGCCATCGACACCGTCAAGGTCCACTACGAGGGCCGGCTGGTGGACGGCACCATCTTCGACACCTCCGCCCGCCGCGGAATCCCCGTCGAGTTCCCGCTCAACGGCGTCATCCCCTGCTGGACGCAGGGCGTGGCGAAGATGAAGGTGGGCGGCAAGGCGAAGCTCACCTGCCCCGGCAACACCGCCTACGGCGAACGTCCGCCGTCCGGCTCGCGCATCCCGCCCAACGCCGTCCTCACCTTCGACGTCGAGCTCATCGACATCCCCGGCGACACGTCCCGGCAGCCGTAGGTCAGCGACTCAGGGCGGCCTCGGCGGCGCGGAGCAACGGCTCCGCGCTCACCGGGGCCCCGGTCGCATGAATCATCCACTGGTCCGGCGTCACCGAACCGTAGGTGGCCATGCGTTCGAACTCGGCGCCCAGCGGTCCCTTGCGCTTCAAGTGTTCTTCAATCTGGAACGCGATGAGGTGGCCCAGCGGATAGTCGGGCAGGTAGAGCGGATAGCTGATCATGTGGCTGTAGACGGCCAGCAGCGTGCTCCCCTCCCCACCCAGCACCGGCGCGAAGTACTGGTTCCACACCTCGCGGGCAATGCCCACCACCGCCTCGCGAAGCTGCACGGGCGTGGCATCCGGGTGCGCGTACATCCAGTGCCACACCGACATGTCCACCAGCGCGATGCCCGCGCGCTCCCACGTCTGCCACAGCTCGCCGAGCACCCGCTCCCGCTCGCTCGCCGCGTCCGGCTTGCCCAGTCCGAGCAACTCCAGGTCGCGCGACTGGAACACGAAGGCCAGCGCCTCCGTGAAGGCGTTGTTGGGCACCCCCGCGAGCAGCGTGTGGTCCACGCCGTAGAGGCTGAACACCTGCTCCACGTTGTGCCCCAGCTCGTGCACCGCGATGTTGTAGCCCTTGTAGTCCATGCCCCCCTTCTCCACGCGCGTGCGCAGCCGGGGGAAGTCGCCTCGCCGAAGCGCCGGCTGTGCGTGCCCCGCTCCGCGCGACGCGTCCACGCGAATTCGCTCCGCCAGCCACACGGCCTTCGCCTTCGTGAAGCCCATGCCCTGGAGGATGCGCGGCAGGTCCTTCGCGAACGCCTCCGCCGTGGGGTAGCGCTTGCGCGTCAGCGCATCCAGTTCGGACTCCTTCCGCTTGCCGCCCGGATTGAAGCCCGAGTACCAGAGGTCCTGCGGCTCCAGCTTCCGGCCCAGGCGCGCTTCAATCTCCTTCGCCACGCGCGGCACCAGCGGTGACTCCAGCACCTGTGTCAGCAGGGCCCGGACGCGCGCCTCAGGCAGCTCGCGGCCCAGCTCGAAGCTCCGGGCGATTCGCGTGGGTGCCACCGGCACGTAGGGGTCCGCCAGACGCGCCGCATGGAAGGTGGCCAGCAGGTGCGCGTAGCGCGTGTCCGGCTCCGGCGACGCATCCGGCTTCGTCGTGCGCGCGGGCGCATCCGCCTCCACTGTCTGCGGCGGCGCCACCGTCACGGTGTTGGTGAAGGGGTCCCAATCCAACCGCGGATTGTTGATGACGGCCGCGGGAATCGTCTGCGTGATGATGCGCTCCATCACCTGGACGATCATCCGCTGCTTCAGCGCGCCCGTCACCGCGTCGGAGTAGTCACCCTTCAGCTCGTCACGCAGGTTCCAGTGGCTGATGAGTCGCAGCCCCTTTGGGAAGGGGCGCCGTCCCTGCGCATCCACCAGGTGATGCATCCAGATGTTGTATTCGGCGATGTACAGGTTGGCCGCGGCGATGGCGCGCGAGGACGCCTGTTCAATCTCCGCGGGGACGCGCTGGTTGAAGCGCCCGGCCAGCCGCGTCTCGGCCCACTGCCGCCGCGTCCATGACGGCCCCTGCTCCACGCGCTCCGCCAACGTGGTGAGCGGGAAGTTGAGCAACACCACGAACCCCACGCGTGCGCGGAACAGGTCCGTGGTGACGTGGGCGGCCGGATCATACGCCGCCACCAGGGGCTCCACCGGCAGCAACGGCCCCAGGTCCAGGTCGGTGTACCACTGGAGCTCGCGCCCGATTTCGTACAGGTGACCGTCGAGCTGCTCGAACAGCCGCTCCAGCCGCTGGAAGGTCGCGTCGAGCGCGCTTGGATCGGACAGGAACTGTTCACGTGCGAACGCCGCGAGGTCTCCGTCCTCCGGCCGCCACATCGCCGCCACCTGATCCACGCCCCGCTCGATGCGGGCCCGCTGCGCCTCGCCGTGCCGCGTCACGAGCTCCGCCTTCAGGGCCGCCGCGTCGAACGTGGACGTCATGGCGGTGGGCTCCTTCTCCGGGACGTTGGCAGGGGGTGGTGCCTTGGACGACGCGGCAGGGAGGGCGGCCGTGCCCGTGCTCGACGGCACGGCTGGCGTGGTGGAGCAACCCAGCGCGGCGAGGACGGGCAACAGACAGACGCGTGAGCGGCGGAACTTCGTCGACAAAGGCACGGAGCGCTCTCCAGAAAGCACGAAGGGCCCGACCCCGTGGGGCCGGACCCTCATGATGCATCAGAAGCAGTTCGAACGACGCTCGGCTCAGGCCGCGCGGACGTTCTGGGCCTGCAGGCCCTTGGGGCCGCGGGTCACTTCGAACTCCACCTTCTGGCCCTCCTGGAGGGTGCGGAAGCCATCCATGTTGATGGCGGTGTGGTGGCAGAACACGTCCTCACCACCACCGTCCTGGGTGAGGAAGCCGAAACCCTTCGCATCGTTGAACCACTTCACGGTACCAGTAGCCATTTGCTCTCTTCTTCTTTCGTCACGGACGCGAATATCCGCCGTCCGGTCCTACGAGCGAACCCGCCTAGACGGCTGCAATTTAAGCGTGGCCGCCCGGCGCGTCTACTCCAGACCGTCACCAACCGCACTTCTGGCCCTTGTTCTGCGCCTGGAGCCAGGTGCGGAGCGGGCTGAAGTAGTCGAGCAGCGGCGTGGCATCCATCTGCCGGGTTCCCGTCATGGCCTGGAGCGCGTCGGGCCACGGCTTGCTCGCACCCAGCTCCAACATGGCCTGGAGCCGCTTGCCGGCTTCCTTGTTCCCATAGATGGAGCACTCGTGGAGGGCGCCCTTGTAGCCGGACGCCTCGCAGAGCGCCTTGTGGAACTGAAACTGGAGGATGCGCGCCAGGAAATACCGCGTATACGGAACGTTTGCAGGCACGTGGTACTTGGCCCCTGGGTCGAAGTCCTGCTCCGAACGGGCCACTGGCGCGGCGACGCCCTGGTACTTCTCCCGAAGCGTCCACCAGGACTTGTTGTAGTCCGCCGGCTGCACGCGGCCGGAGAACACCTCCCAGCGCCACTGGTCCACGAGCAGACCGAACGGCAGGAAGGCAATCTTCTCCAGCGCGTCCTTCATCTGAAGGTTGATGAGGTTCTTTTCGTTCTTCGGAACGGCCTTCAGCAACCCCGCCTGCTGCAGGTAGCCCGGGGTGATGGACAGCGTGAGCGCGTCACCAATGGCCTCGTGGAAGCCGTCGTTCGCGCCAGCCTGATAGAGCACCGGGAGCTGGTAGTAGTACGTGTAGTAGTAGTTGTGGCCCAGCTCGTGGTGGATGGTGACGAGGTCCTCCTCCGTGGGCTTGATGCACATCTTGATGCGCAGGTCGTTGCTGAAGTTCACGTCCCAGGCGCTGGCGTGGCAGACGACGTCGCGTCCTTCCGGCTTGGTGAACTGCGAGCGCTCGAAGAAGCTCGGCGGCAGCTCCTTGAGGCCCAGCGAGGTGAAGAACTTCTCACCCAGCTTCACCATGCGCATCGCGTCATACTTCTGCTGCTTCAGCGCCGCGTCCACGTCCAGGCTGGCCTGGCCGGGGAAGGGCTCCACCAGCGGGTAGATGTTGTTCCACTCCTGCGCCCACATGTTGCCCAGCAGGTGCGCGGGAATCGGCTTGCCGTCGGGTACCTTGTCGGCGCCGTACTGCTTCGCCAGACGGCCGCGCACGTAGCAGTGCAGGTCGTCATAGAGCGGCTTCACCTGGCCCCACAGGCGCTGGGCCTCGACCTCGAACTCGGCCGGCGACATGTCATACGCGGAGCGCCACAGCGTGCCCAGGTCGTTGAAGCCGATGTCCTTTGCGCCCTCGTTGGAGATGGACACCAGGCGCTCGTACAGCGGCCGCATGGGACGGGCCACGGAGTGCCAGCCCTGCCACGCGTCCAGCAGCTCGTCGTAGTTGCGGCTCTCCGCGATGACGTCGGACAGCACCTCCAGGTCGCGGCACTTCCCCTTCCCGTCCGGCCCGCAGTACTTGCCCTTGCCGTAGAGGCCCTCCAGCTTCGCCGCCGTGGCGGCCAGCTCAGACCGCCGCGCCGCGTCCGACGGCGCCGGCAGCGCCTGGGACACCTTGAGCAGGTGCAGCATGCGCGCGGTGTCCGCGTCCAACGTCAGGCCCTCGAAGCGCCGTGCCTCCTTGATGGCGCCGTTGACGTAGGCAAGCACCTCTTCGTTGACGAAGGCGGCGTTCTGCTCGGTGTCATCGGTGATGTACGTGGACTTGATCCACTCCGCGGTGGCTTGCTTCGTCCACAGGCGCTTGAGGTCCGCGTTCACCTTCTCCGCGAAGGCCTTCGCCTCTGCCGGCGTGGGCTGCGCCGCGGCGGCGGGGGACTCGGCGGGCGTGGGCGCCTCGCGCGTCACTTGCGAATCCTGGGCGCACCCCAGGAAGGCGGGCAGCGCCATGACCGCGGCCGCACGCAGGAGGGAATTCAGGGGACGTTTCCGGTTCATGGCCGCCGACCGTAGAAGAACCCGCGACTGATGACACTCCGAAACTGGGTGGTCCCCTCCCGGTTCGGCGCTGGATCTGCCCGGCCGGGTACCGTGCGGGCGCTCCATGCACGGCCTCCCGTGTCGCCCCACTGCATTAAACCTTCACCCCATGTTGCTCGGACACATGAAGGACCCCCGCTGGCCCGCATCCGAAGAGGCGCTGGCTGACGCTCGTGACTTCCTGAGGGCGCTGAAGGATCGCCACGTCGTGGTGGCGCCCCACCCCAGCGTGGACGGGCTCGCCGCAGGGGCGCTGGTGCTCCGCGCGCTCCAGGCCGTGGGAGCGCGGGTCAAGGCGCAGGTACCGGCCAAGGGCGAGCATGCCTTCTCCCCAACCTTCCAGCAGCGCCTCCGTGCGGCACAGGCCGACGCATGGGTGGTGCTCGAGATGTCGTCGGATGCGATGGACGACTCCGTCGCTCCGCCGGACCTCCCCACGCTCATCGTGGCGCCCCAAGCGGCCCCGGCTGGCAAGGCGGGCACGACCGTGCTCTCCGCACGGGGATTGGAGCCCGCGGTCAGTTGCAGCCTGCTCACCTACGCGCTCGTGTCGCCCTGCGTGGTGCCGGGCCCGTTGGAATGGCTGGCCGTCCTGGGGACCGTGGCGGACCAGGGCGTGGATGCGCCCATTCCCTTCCTCAAGGACGCCCTCCGCCGGGCGGGGCGCACCGCCGTGACGGAATCCGTGGCATTGCTGAACGCGGCCCGGAAGTCCTCCCGGTACGCGGCACCGCTGGCGTTGGGGGTCCTCCTTCGAGCGGGCAGCGCCACCGACATCACCCGGGGCAACGTCCCTGGCGTCGATACATTGCATGACTGTCGGCTGGAGGTGCAGCGCGAGGTGCTGAGGTGCTCGAAGACGCCACCTCGCATCGCCAGTCCCGTGGCGCTGTTGCTGTTCAGCTCGGAGGCCCAGGTCCATCCGCAGGTCGCGGTGCGCTGGGCCCAGCGGCTCCCCGAGCACATCATCATCGCCGCCAACGCGGGCTACCTGCCGGACCGCGTGGACTTCGCCGTTCGCAGCCGGACGCCGATGGAGCTCGGAGGGCTCCCGCTCAACGCAACCGGAGGCAGCCTCTCCCGGGAGGACTTCCTCCGCTTCGCCGCCGGACTGGGCTTCAAGGGCCTGCGCGACATTGACGTGGAGCGGCGGGGCGCGTTTCCCGGCTGATGCGGTATGACGCGGCCGTGATGCCACGCCCGCTCCTCCCCCTCCTGACGGTCCTCGCGCTCGCCGGCTGCGGCGACACTGCTCCCGACGATGCCGACGCCTGCGAGCGGTTCAGCTTTCCGCTGTCGGCGCCGAGCCCCTCCCACCACCTCGACACCTGCTCGAGCGAAGGGTGTGGCAACGGAGAGAATCCGCCCAACTCCGGCCTCCACTGCGGCAGCGTGGCCCCGTGCGGGAGCGCCTCCGAGCCCGTCTCCCCTTGCCTCTATGTCCACAACCTGGAGCACGGCCACGCGGTGTTCCTCTACAACTGCCCGGATGGCTGTCCGGACGAAGTCGCCAAGCTCGAAGCCGCGGCGGCGACTGCGCCTCGGGGAGGCAATGCCGTCCGCCGGGCCCTCGTGGCACCGGATCCCACGCTTCCCCGGCGCGTTGCAGCGATGCTGTGGCGCCGGACGTACCTGGCGGACTCCACGGACCCCGAGGCCCTTCGCTGCCTGCTGCGGCTCCAGGACGTCGACGCGCCGGAGCCGAGGCTCACCTGCCCCGCGCCCTGAGCCGCACAACCTCCTCGCGCGATGTCGAACAGGTGAGGAGATGAAAGGCCGCGGCGCGTTCCTCCGTGAACCCCGCCGACTCGCCCAATCATGACAGGAGGTGTCAACAATCCTCCGTAGTCTCGCCCCTCGGTACGGACATCCCCCAGGAGGCGGGCATGCGGGACATGAAGGATTCACTGAAGGGACGCGTGGCACTGGTCGCGGGCGGCACGCGAGGAGCAGGCCGGGGCATCGCGGTGCAGCTCGGCGCGGCGGGCGCCACCGTCTACGTCACGGGCCGGACGACACGGGCCCAGCGCTCGGAGCAGAACCGGCCGGAGACCATTGAAGAGACCGCCGAGCAGGTGACGGCGGCGGGTGGGCTCGGCATCGCCGTGCAGACGGACCACTTGGTGCCCGAACAGGTCCAGGCCCTGGTGGAGCGCATCGATGGGGAACAGGGCCGGCTCGACGTGCTCGTCAACGACATCTGGGGCGGCGAGTCCATCTTCGAGTGGAACAAGAGCGTGTGGGAGCACTCGCTCGACAAGGGGCTGCGGCTGCTCCGGCTGGGCGTGGACACGCACCTCATCACCAGCCACTTCGCCCTGCCGCTGCTCATCCGCCGCCCGGGAGGACTCGTGGTCGAGGTCACCGACGGCACCGCCGACTACAACGCGACGAACTACCGCATCTCCACGTTCTACGACCTCGCGAAGGCCTCCGTGCTCCGGCTGGCCTGGAGCCAGGCTCGAGAGCTCAGGCCCCATGGCGCCACCGCCGTCGCGCTGACGCCGGGCTGGATGCGCTCCGAAGGCATGCTGGAGCACTTCGGCGTCACCGAGGCGAACTGGCGCGACGCGACGGTGAAGGAGCCCCACTTCGTCATCTCGGAGACACCGGCCTATGTCGGCCGAGCCGTGGCCGCGCTGGCATCGGACGCGGACAAGGCCCGGTGGAACGGACAGTCCCTGTCCAGCGGCCAGCTCGCACGCGTCTACGGCTTCACGGACCTGGATGGCAGCCAGCCCGATGCCTGGCGCTACGTCGTCGAGGTCCAGGACGCGGGCAAACCCGCCGACGCCACGGGTTACCGATAGACATTGCCCAGAGTGGGTCTTCCAGGACCACGACTCGGGTGCTATTGATTTCCTCGCAATACTCGTTTTGCGGCCATCCCTGTCCGCAACACCCCCTTGCGAGGAGACACCTTTGAGACACCTGAGAACCTCGGTCCCCGTGGCACTGCTGGGCCTGCTGGCGGCGTGCGGCGGCCCGGTGGAATCACAGCCCAAAGTCGAGGTCGCCACCACCGAGTCCGCGCTGAACTGCGACTCGATGAGCCGGGCAGTCCATCACCGCATCAAGCCGGCCAACGAAGACAGCCTCTACACGCTCAACGCGAACGAGGCCGCCAACGCCGCCACCATCTGGGGCTACACGGAAGACCGGGGCGTGGCCTTTCTCGCCGCGGCCTCCACGGGGACGGGGCTGTCCCCCGTCTACCGCATCTACAGCCCCAGCCGGCAGGAGCACTTCTGGACCATCGATGAGGCCGAGCGGAACGACCTCATGCAGAACGGGGGCTACACGACGGACGAGAACGTCGGCTTCTACGCGTCGAAGACGGCCGCGTCATGCCTCGTTCCGGTGTACCGCTTCTCCAACACCACGCTGCGCAAGCACCGCTTCGCCATCACCGAGGCCCAGCGCGACGCGCTCGCCTCCACCGGATGGGTCAACCAGGGCATCAAGTTCTACGCCGCCCCGGAGTCCGCGCCGCCGGTCGACACGAAGTTCACCTTCGCCGTCATCCCCGACACACAGAACGAGGTCCTCACCACGCCCCCCACGCGACTCACGCACCGGCTCCAGTGGCTGGTGGACAACCGGAGCTCGCTCGACCTGCGCTTCGTGCTGCACACGGGCGACGTCGTGAACTGGGACACGCCGGACCACATCCAGTACGTGCGCGCCAGCGAGGCCACCGAGATTCTGGACGCCGCCGGCCTGCCCTACGTCTACGCCATTGGCAACCATGACACCGCGGCCGTGTGCCCCGGCGGCAGCGCCTGCCCGGGCAACGTCAACGCCAACCTGCGCGACACCACCACCTTCAACGCGCACTTCCCGCTCACGCGCTTCACCGCGCTGGGAGGCGTCTACGAACCGGGGAAGATCGACAACTCCTACCACACGTTCTCCGCCGGCGGCCTGGACTGGCTGGTGGTCAACCTGGAGCTGTGGGCCCGCACGGGCGCCGTGGACTGGGCGAAGACGGTGCTGGCGCAACATCCGCGTCACAACGTCATCATCAACACCCACTCCCACCTGAATGGCAGCGGCGCCATCGAGCAGAGCAACGGCGGCTATGGCAACAACAGCCCGCAGTTCGTGTTCGACCAGCTCATCAAGCAGTACGCCAACGTGCGGTTCGTCTTCTCCGGGCACACGGGCAATGCCGCGTACCGGGCCAGCACGGGGGTCCACGGCAACACCATCCACCAAATCCTGACGTCGTACCACGAGAACACATCGAACCTGACGCGGCTGGTGGAGGTGGACACGGCGGCCAACACCTTCTCCACGCGGGTGTACTCGCCGATGACGAACGCGGAGAAGCAGGACGGCTCTAAATTCACCATCAGTAACGTGAGCTGGGTCCGCTGATGCTCTAGGGTAGGCGGGCTGTGACGTCCACGCCCGCCTCCCCTGCCCTCGTCTCCCGTGATCGCATCCGAGCCATCGACTGGCTCCGGGGCATCGCGGTGCTCTTCATGGTCCAGACGCACACCCTGGCCTTGCTCACGCCCGAGCTGCGGCAGAGCGAATGGGTGGCGCGGCTGCTGCGCGTCGACGGGCTGGTGGCCCCCGCGTTCATCTTCTCCGCAGGCTTCGCCACCGCCCTGATGATGGTCCGCAGCGCCGCCAGCGGCGTGCTCCGCGAGCGCGTCCACCGCAACCTCCGCCGCGCTGGCGAGGTGCTCGCGGTGGCCACCCTGGTCAACTGGGCGTGGTTCCCCCTGCTGCGCGAGCCCCAGTGGATCTTCCGAATGGACATCCTCCAGTGCGTGGGCCTGTGCCTGCTCATCGTCCTGCCGGTGGCCGCGCTGCTCTCCGCGCGCCCCAAGGTGCTGAGCGCCGGTGCCTTCGTGCTGGCCATGGCCACGTTCGCCGTGTCGCCCCTGGGTGAACAGGTGGATGGCCCCTGGGCCACGCTGACGGAGAAGTCCTCCTTCGCGCCCTTCCCGCTGCTGCCCTGGCTGGGCTACGCGTGGCTGGGCGTCTTCGCGGGAACGGTGGCGGGCGCCTGGGGCCGCGCCGGGCTCATCAAAGCGCTGCTGGTGCTGATGGGGCTGGGCTTCACGGGCGCGGTGCTCGGTGACTTCCTCTACGGCCTATACCCGCCCCACCGCTTCTTCGTCGCCAATCCCTCCAACGCGGCGGCGCGCTTCGGCTGGGTGAGCTCGGTGCTGCTCGTGTTGACGTGGCTGGAGGCCCGGGTCCCGGTGAATGCAGCGCCGTCCCGGCTGCGGCGCTTCGTGGAGGTGTTCGGCACGTCGTCGCTGTCCGCGTACTTCTTCCACGAGATGCTGCTCTTCTACCGACTGGGCGGCGTCTTCTCCTTCCAGCGCTTCTGGGGAGACCGCAGCGGCTGGCTCCAGTACTGGGTGCTGACGGCCGTCATCATCGGCCTCACCTTCGTGCTGTGCGTCGCCCTGGACCGGCTGGAGCGCGTGCTGCGGCCCGCGCTCCGGAACCTCTCGGGACGGCTGTTCCGGCAGGGCCAGCATGCCCCCGCCGGGCGCTGACTCAGTGACCCGCGGAGGATAGCGACTCGAAGGCGGCGATGACCTCCTTCGGCGCCTGCACCAGCTCGATGAGCACGCCCTCTCCGCCGAAGGGGAACTGCTCACTGCCCTTGGGGTGGATGAAGCAGATGTCGAAGCCCGCGGCGCCCTTGCGGATGCCGCCGGGAGCGAAGCGAAGGCCCTGGGACTCCAGCCACTGCACGGCGACGGGCAGGTCGTCCACCCAGAGGCCCACGTGGTTGAGCGGCGTCTCGTGGACGCGGGGCTTCTTCTCCGGATCCACGGGCTGCATCAAGTCCACCTCCACCTTGAAGGGGCCCGCGCCCGCGGTGACGATGTCCTCGTCCACGTTCTCGCGCTCGCTGCGGTAGGTGCCGTGGGGCGTCAAGCCCAGCAGGTCGACCCAGAGCTTGCGGAGCGGCGCCTTGTCCGCGCCTCCAATGGCGATCTGCTGAACACCCAGAATTCGAAATGGCCTGGCGGTCTGCATGGCGCGGCACCCTGTCAGACGGTGGTGCTCCAGACAAGGACGCCCGGCCCGGGTGTTCGCCGGAAAATTCATTCGGCGTTAGACCCTTTCTCGCGGGCCATGCGTTTTCGGGAGGCGACCTACTCACCGACCTTGGAGCCCCGATGTCCCCCTTCTCGCTGAAGCGCCAACTGACTGTCTGGGGAAGTGCCCTTCTCGTCGCCAGCACCCTGCCCGCGTGCCACAACCGGAGCCCCGCCACCGACGAGCGGCCGAGCCAGGGGGCCGCACAGCCCGTTGCCAGGGATGACGACGCCGCGCCCGATTCTGAGCGAGAGGAGTACGTCGCGGACCGGGTCAGCGCCGAGCATTCCGTGGCAGCCCCGGCCCCTGCGCCCCCCCCGGCTTCCGCGCTCGCCGAGCCTGTTGCACGCGCCCCCGCGCCGGAAGCCGCCAAGAAGGTCTCCCTGGGCAAGGCCGAGCTGCACCGGCGCGAAGCGCGCCCCATGAAGCCGTCCGCTGACGCCTTGGCGGGCGCGCCCCTCGAGTCCAAACCACAAGACGCCGCTCCCGCGGGCGGCAACACCTTCGAGGCCTGGAAGGCCAACGCCTTCGTCGAGACGGCCAAGGACCCGCTCTCCACGTTCGCCGCGGACGTGGACACCGCGTCGTACACGGTGTCGCGCCGCTACCTCGTCAACGGCCAGCTCCCGCCCGCCTCCGCCGTCCGCGTGGAGGAGTTCGTCAACTACTTCAAGTTCCGTTACGCGCCCCCGGAGACGGGCACCTTCGCGGTGCACCTGGAGGGCGCGCCCTCGCCCTTTGACGCCAAGCGCCACTTCCTGCGCGTGGGCGTACAAGGCAAGGTGGTCTCGCGCTCGCAGCGCAAGCCCGCGCACCTCGTGTTCCTCGTGGACACCAGCGGCTCCATGCACTCGGAGGACAAGCTGCCGCTCGCGAGGGAGGCCATCAAGGTCGCCGTCAAGAACCTCAACGAGAACGACACCGTCGCCATCGTCACCTACGCGGGCAACACCCGGGACGTGCTGCCGCCGACGCCCGCCACCGACGTGAAGAGCATCCACGCCGCGCTCGACTCGCTCACGGCCGGTGGCGGCACGGCGATGGGCTCCGGCATGGAGCTGGCCTACCGCCACGCCGTGAAGAAGGCCTCCGGCAGCGTGGTGTCCCGCGTCGTCGTCCTCACCGACGGTGACGCCAACATCGGCCGGAACGTGAGCGCCACCGCCATGCTGGACAGCATCCACAAGTACACGGCCGAGGGCGTCACCCTCACCACCGTGGGCTTCGGCATGGGCAACTACCGCGACGACCTGATGGAGAAGCTCGCGGACAAGGGCAACGGAAACTGCTTCTACGTGGACAGCCTGCGCGAGGCGAAGAAGGTGTTCGAGACGCAGCTCACCGGCACGCTGGAGGTCATCGCCAAGGACGTGAAGTTCCAGGTGGAGTTCAACCCCGCGTCGGTCCGCCGCTACCGGCTGGTGGGCTATGAGAACCGCGACGTCGCCGACCACGACTTCCGCAACGACAAGGTGGACGCGGGCGAGATTGGCGCCGGCCACAACGTCACCGCCGTGTACGAGGTGGAGCTGACGGGTGAAGCCACCGAGCCGCTGGCCACCGTCCGCGTCCGCGCCAAGGCGCCCAACGGCACCGAGGCCTCCGAGCGCCAATTCCCCTTCGAGCGCACGAAGCTGCGTGACACGCTGGCGCAGGCGTCGCCGGACTTCCGCTTCGCCGTCGCCGTGGCCGCCACCGCCGACGTCCTCCGCGACAGCCCCTCCGCGGAGGGTTGGAGCCTGGCCACGGCCGAGAAGCTGGCCGAAGGCGCCACCGAGGGTGACGCCGACCGCAAGGAGTTCGTGCGGCTGGTGACGCAGGCCCGCGCCCTCAAGGGCGCCTCCGTCCGGGGCCGCTGACACCGGGGCGCAAGCCCGCATACACGTCGGGGTGGAGGGTGCCCGGGGCCCTTCCACCCCGACGCCGTTTTTGCGGGGTATGCTGAGCGGCCATGCACCCTCTTCGCTCGAAGTCCCGGCGCTTCCTCATCCCTGTCGCCGCGGCGTTCATCGCCTGTGGCGGTTGCAGTGACGACCCGTCTGGCGGCGGCGCGCCGCTGGGCGAGGAACAACAGGGCATCGCCACCTACTACAACGCCACCGGCTCCGGCAATTGCAGCTACGAGCCGACGGGTGACTTGATGGTGGCCGCCATGAACACGCCCCAGTACGCCAACAGCGCGGCCTGTGGACAGTGCGTGGACATCACCGGCCCCAAGGGCTCGGTCCGCGTGCGCATCGTGGACCGCTGCCCGGAGTGTGAATCCGGCCACCTGGACCTGAGCCGGCAGGCCTTCGCCCGCATCGCGGAGATGGAGCAGGGCCGGGTCAACATCACCTGGACGCCGGTGTCCTGCGACGTGGCGGGGAATATCGAGTACCACTTCAAGAACGGCAGCAATCCCTGGTGGACCGCCATCCAGGTCCGCAACCACCGCCTCCCCATCCAGAAGCTGGAGTGGCGACGCGGCACCGGCGGATGGCAGGACGTCCCGCGCGAGAGCTACAACTACTTCGTCAACTTGAGCGGAATGGGCGACGGACCCTTCTCCGTGCGCGTCACCGCCGTGGACGGCCAGCAACTGGAAGACACGCTGGACAGAGTCCTCGACAACCGCAGTGCCGAGGGCTCTGGCCAGTTCCGCTAACGCGCGGCGCGCGGTTCAGCGCCGCAGCATGGAGCGCAACAGCTCCAGGGCCTCGGTGACGTTCTGCCAGACCTGGAGCGACTTCATGACGCCCTCGCCCTCGCCCTGGATGGCGCGGCGCGAGGCGCGCTCCAGCGGGAGCAGCACGCCCTCCACCAGCTCGATTTGACGGCTCAGCTCGGCGGGTGACGGCCCCGTGAGCGCGGTGCGCTGCAAAGCCTCCGCAGGCACGTTGGCGGACACATTCACAGGACGCTCCGCCAGCGCGGTGATGGCGCGGGAGAGCTGCTCCATGTACGCGCCGAAGTCAGGCGAAGGCGCCAAGGCCGCCATCCGCACGGTGGGCGCGGACTCCGCCGGAGGCTCCGGCGGACGCTCCGCCTGCGCCGCCACCCGCTCCGTCAGCGCCTTGAGCAGGTGCGCCATGTGCTTGAGGTATGGCGTCAGGTCCGGCCCCGCGGCCACCACGGGCGCCGGGGTGGCCTTCGCGGCCTTCACGGACTCGCGGCCCACCTGCGCCACCTCCAGCACGGCCTCGCGCAGGGACTCCAGGCGAGGCAGCACCTCCACCACGGGCCCCGGCTGCTCGTCACGCGCCTGGCTGGCGGAGACGTGGTTGGCCGCCTGCACCACCGCGTCCCGCACCGCGCCCAGCTGCTCCTCGATGCCGCTGAGCTGACCGGTGACGCGGGCCACGGGGTCGTCGTCCTTGCCGCCCATGCGCTTCACGCGCGCGAAGCCCTGCTTGATGTCCTCCCAGCGCTTCGCCTTCTCCGGCGTCAGGCGCCCGCGCATCTCCGCCAGCTTGAGCAGGTTCTGCTCCGCCGCCGTCGTCAGCGTCTGGGACTCGCCCTGGTAGTGGTCGTCGATGAGCCGCTCGAGCTCGTCGTCGGTCATCGCGGAGACAATCTTCTCCGTCAGCTTGTTCATGTTGCGGTAGCTGCCCTGCAACTTGAACGCGGGCTCGGAGCGGAAGCGCTCGTCCTGCGCCGCCGAGGCGATGTACTGCAGGTTCACCTTCAGCAGCACCGACTGGGCTCGGAACATGCGCTGGAACACCGCGATGATTTCCTGGAGCTCCGCCGCCGCGTAGCCGTGCTTCAGCTCGCCCGTCTGGACCTCCTCGCCCTGCGCCATACGAATGAGGCGGTGCGTGTCCGCCGGGTCGCGCGTGGCCAGCGGCGCCGTCACCGTGTTCGAGGTGAGCGCGTTCTCGATGTAGCTGAGCGCGAACAGGTGCTCCTTGCCGTCGAGGATGTCACCCAGGTTGTAGGTGTCCGCGCGGTTGGCGAGCATGTCCGGGATGCGGAAGCGCTCACCCGTCTCCGTGTACGGGTTGCCGGCCATGACCACGCAGAACTTCTTCCCGCGCAGGTCATAGGTGCGCGTCCGGCCGTTCCACACGCCTTCCACGCGGCGCTGGCCGTCGCATAGAGAGATGAACTTCTGGAGCAGCTCCGGGTCCGTGTGCTGGATGTCGTCGAGGTAGAGCATCACGTTGTTGCCCATCTCGAAGGACAGGTTGATGCGCTCCACCTCCTGCCGGGACGTGGCGTTGGGCGCCTCGGCCGGGTCCAGCGACTTCACGGAGTGACCCAGCGCCGGGCCGTTCACCTTCACGAAGGTGAGCCCCAGGCGGCTGGCGACGTACTCCATCAGCGTCGTCTTGCCGTAGCCCGGAGGCGACATGAGCAGCAGCATGCCCATGCGGTCCGTGCGCTTGCCCTCGCCCGCCGCGCCCAACTGCTTCGCCAGGTTGGCGCCGATGAGCGGCAGGTACACCTCGTCGATGAGCCGGTTGCGCACGAAGGACGACAGCACCTTCGGCGTCAGCTCCTCCAGGCGCAGCTTGCGGCGCTCGCGCTCCAGCAAGTCCCTCAGCAGCGCACGGTATGCCTGGTACTGGGGCACCCGCACCTGCCGGAACTCGCCCAGGCGCGCCAGGAACTCGTCCAGGCGCAGCGGCAGCTTCCGGTCCTGGATGCGCGAATGGTTGCCCAGCAGCGCGGAGACCTCGGTGGCCGTCAGCGCGCCCGCCGTCTCGCGGTCCAGCTTGGAGCCGGTGAGCAGCAGCACCGCCGTCTCCAGCGCCACATGGACGGAATCCCCCGGACCGCCCTCGCGCTGCGCGAGGTAGCCGTCCAGCCACACCCGGGCGAGCTCCAGCCGGGCGCCCAGGTCCTTCTCCAGGCCGCGCAGGTCGTCCTCGAACGCGGACCGCGTCCCGTGCCGGTCGAGCTCATGCAGGAACGCGTCCCGCAG
The DNA here is from genome assembly GCF_006547355.1 of Myxococcus sp. AB036A. Classification (NCBI taxonomy): domain Bacteria; kingdom Pseudomonadati; phylum Myxococcota; class Myxococcia; order Myxococcales; family Myxococcaceae; genus Myxococcus; species Myxococcus sp. AB036A. Next base: position 235,946 of record NZ_VHLC01000002.1, read on the forward strand.
CGCCACCGCCTCACCGCTGGTGGTGAAGCGCGGGTGCTCCGCGCCCAGCTCCTCGACGAGGTAACGGCCCGCCTGCCGCGGCTCGGCCGGCGAGTGCGCCAGTCCGTTCGCGGTGAGAAACGTGGCGATGCGCTCTCCCAGTGCCTCGCCCACCTCGGCCATGCTGCCGCCGGACGCAAAGGTGGTGCGCAGCCGCGCCAGGCTGCGCGCGCGCCGCTGGAACACTGTGCGGGCCGCCTCGTCCACGTCAAAGGCCCAGTACAGCGCCGCCCAGGCGCGCGGCACCGGCGCGAAGCGCAACAGGCCGGCGCCCTGGTGCAGGCCCAGCAACTTCTCCAGGATGGAGACCGCGTCCGCATCATGGACGCCACGCTCGTAGCCCTCGTCGAAGCGGTCGGCCGCGTACGCGCGCACCTTCTCCAGCAGCGTGCCGCTGATGAGCGCCTCGTGCAGCGCATCCAGCGACTGGCCACGCTTGCCATCCTCCGCGTCCGCCAGGAGGCAGCCCGCGAGGTACTCGGAGCGGTAGACGGCCGGCGACTCGGAGACCAGGTGCTGATCCCAGAGGTCGCGGTACTTCAGCAGCTCCGCGTCATCCACCTTCTGCGCGTAGTCCGTGCCGGTGAGCTGGAGGTACAGCTCGCCGTCGCGCGGAAGCAGCGTCAGGTCCAGCGGCTGCGTGTTGACGTTGAAGCGGTACGTCCCCAGCTTGATGACGTTGTCGCCATCCGCGAACAGGTCCTGCCGGTCCCGCAGGGCGCGCAGTGCGTCCTGCTTGGCGGACTTCACGCGCGACATCACCTCGTCCGCGCGGACGCTGTCCTGAAGCTCCATCAGCTGGTCGGCCAGCTGGCGCAGCTTGAGGATCATCGCGTCGGAGGCGTAGTAGCCGTTGAGCTCGTCGTCCGTCTTGAAGGACTTGGCCCGACGCTGCACGCCCTGGAGGATGCGCTCCGCGGCCCCGAAGAGGCTCTGCGCGCGGCGCTGCCGCTCGTCCAACAGGGACTGCTTGCGCGCGCCAAAGGCCTCCAGCAGCTCCTCGCGCTTCTGGGTGATCTGCTCCAGGAACTCGTCGAACTCGCCGAAGCGGCCCTCCAGCTCCTCCAACTGCACGGTGAGGCGGGACATCGCCTCGTCGCAGCGCTCCGGGCTGTCCGCCTGCGACAGCGAGCTTTCGATGCTCTGCCCCAGCAGCTTGAACTGCGCGCCGAACTCCGCGCGCTTCTCCCGGCCGGACAGCTCCTTGCGCTTGGCCGCGAGGCTGGCGCGCACGCGGTTGAGGCGGCTGAACAGCTCGGAGATGCCCTCCAGGATGCGCGCGCGGGCCAGCGGGTCACCGACCTGGAGACCGCCCACGACCTCGCCCAGGACCTCCAGGCCGTGGGCCGTCCGCTCCACGTCCTCGCCCAGGGGCGCCAGCTCCACGGACGTCTGCACCGGCTCCAGCTGCGCCAGCAGCTCGTCCAGGCGCGAGGCCAGCGGCGCCAGCGCCTCGCCCGTCTGGAGGAACTCCACGCAGGCCGTGCTGACCCGGTCGGACGCCTCCACCACCGCGGTCTCCAGGACGTCCACGCGTCCCAGGTCCATGTAGCGGATGTCCTTCAACGTAATCAGGTGCCCGCGCTGCTTGCGCAGGTCCGCCAGCGCCTGCATGAAGGCTTCCGCGTGCGTGAGGTTCTCCGGCTGGACGCGCAGCAGCAGCGTCTCCTGCTCCACCTCCGCAGCCGCCAGCGACTCGGTGGCGCGCTTCTGCATCGCGACCACCTTCTCGAACTCATCGATGATGAGCTCGGCGGTGCGCCGCAGGGTCTCCACCGGTTCCTGGAGGCCCGTCTCCTCATGGCCCAGCCAGTAGTACGCGTCCAGCGCGCGGGTGGCCGAGGACACCAGGTCCTCATACGTGCGCCGGGTGGGCTTCTCCGACTTCGCGATCCGCTGAATGGTCAGCGCGTCGGAGATGCCGCGCACCAGCTCCGCGTTGCCCACCTTGCCCAGGTAGCCCGGGGCCGGCGGCGTCCCCGCCGCGTGCTCCGCGGATACGAACGGGGTCTGCCACACCTGCATCGGGTGGACGCGCGTGGGCTCATCCGACGCGGAGCGGAAGATGACGAGCTGCCCGTCGGAGAACAGGCTCATGCCGTGCGCGACCAGGGGGTTCTGCACCTCCTTGCGCACCAGGTTGTACGGGAAGAGGACGTAGCAGCCGTCCGTCCGCCGGTGGAAGATGTAGAGCACGTCCTCGCCGTTGGGCGAGCGGATGGCGCGCTTGAACTCCATGCCTTCCGACGCCGCGGCGCCGTCGAAGACCTTGAAGTCCCCTGTCTGGAGGTAATAGCCGCCCGGGAAGACGATGCCCTGGTCCTCCGGCAGCCGCACGCACGCCTGCCCCATGGCGTCGATGCGCACCACGTGCTGCGTGCGCGAGTTGAAGACGAGGTAGCGGTGCGTCTTCTCCCGGAACGGCAGCACCCGCAGCAGGATGAGCGTGCCCACCTGGGCCCAGGCGAACTCGGCATCGTCCAGCGACTGGTCCGGGTCGTCCACGGGCTCGCTGTAGATACCCATGCCGGTGGAGGTGTTGTCCTCCACCTTGATGGTGAGGTCGCCCTTCACCGTCTCCACGAACACCTGGTCCAGCACGTTGACGTGCGGGTGCTGGCCGGTGACGTAGTTGTCCCGCGTGGCCACCGTCCACTCGAAGTCGTGCGACGGCGGGAAGACATGGTCGCGCTCGCCCTGGTTGTCCAGGTAGGTGGCGCGGCCCTCCAGGTCCAGGCTGAAGCGGAAGACCTTGATGTCGCGCAGCGACTGGCCCGTCTGGAAGACGGCCAGCAGGCGCGAGTCCAGCTTGCGAATCTGGAGGAGCTTCGCGTCCTTGTAGTACTTGTAGAGCTCGCCGAAGTCCTTCACGAAGCGCGGGTCCGCCAGGAACCCGCCGGCCTCGGAGGTGGGCACCGCGGAGAAGTCGTACCCGTCGGCCGTCTTCTCGAACTTGTGCAGGGAGAACACGTCGGAAACCGACGTCTCCCGCTTCAGGCCGATGAAGACGTTGTAGCCGAAGAGCAGGTACTTGCCGACGCTGGCGATGTCGCACGGGACGCAGTTGTGCTCGGTGCGAACCCGCTCGTTACCGATGACGGTCAGCTCGGTCCCACCGAAGAGCGCCTTGCGCCGCCCGTTGAGGTCCGTCGCCTTCGCGCCCAGCACATCCGCCTGCGACAGGAGCCGCGAACGGATGACCTCGTAGCTGCCGCCTTCCAGCGCCGCCTCGCCCGCGGGCGCCGCGCCCTTGCCACCGTCAGTTGCCATGAGTGTTCACCGGAAATGCGAAGACCCCCACCCCCGCACCCTCCCGAGCGGAGGGGCGCCACCCCGGAGGGGAGGCCGGAGTGAGGATCGTCTTACGGCCGTGCCACCGCCGCCTGTTCACGGCGGTGGCCCATTGGGACTGTCAGCCCTGCTTGTCGACCGTGCCCGGACGCGCCACGTCTTCCACCAGCGCCTTGAGCCCGGCGGAGGTCGCGGCCACGGGGCTGGCCGCCATCTTGTGCAGCAGCGCGGCCACGGCCAGGTTCTGCGCGTCGTTGCTCAGGCCCGGCTTGGAGAGAATCTCCTTCAGGTCGGCCGGCAGGTCCTTCTCGCCGTTGAGGTAGCCGCCCAGCGCCGTCTTCAGCGCCTCGCCGTGGTCCAGCGCGCCGTCCACCGCGGTGCCGAACGACACCGCCTTGACGAAGCGCTCGAAGAACTGGCCGTCGCCACCGACGATGTTGAACTTCGCGTTGGCGAACGCCTTGGCCAGCACCTCGGCCTGCGCGTGCGCGATGTCCTTCTTCGCGCGGATGGCCTCCAGCTCCACGTCGCGCTCCTTGTTGAGCTTGAGGCGGAACTCCTCGTGCTCGCGGCCGACGCCGTCCATCAGCTTCATGGACGCGGCCTTCTCCGCCAGACCGCGGGCCTCGGCCAGCAGCTTCTCCTGGATGGCAGCGGCCTCGGCGAGCTGCTTCTCGCGCGTAGCAATGGCCTCCGCCTCGCCGCGCTTCTGGATGGCGCTGGCTTCCGCCTCCAGCACGCGCGCCTGGGCCAGGCCCTTCTCCTGCGCACCCGCGGCCTCCGCCAGCAGCTTCTCGCGGACGATGTTCGCCTCCGCGTGGCCCTGCTTCTCGATGGCGCCCGCCTCGGCTTCCTTCACGCGGACGTTGACCATGCCGAGCTTCTCCTGCGCCTGCGCGTCGGCCTCCTTCACGCGGACCTCGGCCAGGCCCTCGGCGGCGGCCTCGGCCTGGACGCCCTCGGCCAGACGGACCTTCGCCTTCGCCGTCTTGTCAGCGGCCTCCAGCTCGGCCTCAGCCAGCGTCAGCTTCTCCTTGGCGGTGAACTTGGCCACCTCGTTGGAGGCCTCGGCCGCCTTGATGTCCTTGACCAGCTTCTCCTGCGCCTGCGCCTCGGCGGTGATGAGCAGCGCGTCCTTGCGGCGGGTGGCCTCGGCCTTCACGCGCAGGTCCTTGATGCGCTCCTCCTCCTCCGCCACCGTCTTCTCCACGGCGATGCGGGCCCGCACCACGTCGGCGATGAGCTTCTTCTCGCCTTCGAGCGCCTTCTCCTTGGCGATGCGCTGCAGCTCCGTCTCACGCTCGCGGTTGATGGCTTCCAGGGCGCGGTCCTTCTCCACGCGCTCGGTCTCCACGCCCACCACGCGCTCGCGGTTCTTCTGCGCGACCTCGATCTGCCGGGCCTTGTTCTGCTCGTTGATGTTGATTTCTTCCTCGGCCTTGATGCGCGCCAGCTGGGCCTTGGCGTACTCCTCCTGCTTCACGCGCTCGGCCTCGGCCGTCTCGCGGGCCTGGATGCTGTCGATCTCGCGCTTCTGCTTCGCGGCGGCCTCTTCACGCTGACGCTCGAGGGCGAAGATGGCCTCATCCGCCTCGACGTTGCGCTTGGTGACGGCCATGCGCTCGTCCTGGCGCAGCTCGTTGGTGAAGACGTTCTGCTTCGTCGTCAGCTCGGTGATCTTCCGGATGCCCTGCGCGTCGAGGATGTTGTCCTTGTCCAGCATCTCGACCGGGGTCTGCTCCAGGAAGTCGATGGCGCAGTCCTCCAGCATGTACCCGCTGAGGTCACGGCCGATGACGTTGACGACCTGATCCTTGATCTCCTCGCGCTTGGTGTAGAGCTCCTCGAAGTCGAAGCTCTTGCCCACCGTCTTGAGGGCCTCGGAGAACTTGGCCTCGAAGAGGTTCTCCAGCGTCTCCTGGTCGGAGGCACGCGCGCAGCCAATAGTCTGCGCCACCTTCAGCACGTCCTCGCGCGTCTTGTTCACGCGGACGAAGAAGGTGACCTTGATGTCACCCCGGATGTTGTCCCGGCAGATGAGGCCTTCCTTGCCACGGCGGTCGATTTCCACCGTCTTCAAGGAGATGTCCATCACCTCGGCCCGGTTGATGATGGGGAACACCACCGCGCCGGTGAAGGTGACGACCGGCTCGTTCTTCAGCGTGTTGACGATGAGCACCTTGCCCTGGTCCACCTGCCGGTAGAGCCGGACGATGGTGAGGAGGATGCCTCCGAGAAGGATGATGCCACCGATGCCGGCAGCGACCGCGGTAATGGGGTCCATGGCCATTTCCTGATTGATGATGACAGCGGGCCTTGTATCAGGCGCCGGAGGTCCCCCGCAAAAGCCCTCCGGCGTCGAATGTGACGGTCGCCCCCTCTGCGCGACCGGTAAAACTCAGCCTCGTGCCTTCACGCGAGCCAATGCCGCTGCGCGGGCCGGATCCTGGAGCTGCTCCATCTCCTCCGGCAGCAACCAGTCGACCGGCTCCACTTCGTAGACGCGCCGTTCGGCGTCGTAGGCGAGGATCAGCGCCGGCTGGCCTCGCTTGAGTTCATTGGGCTTCGCGCAGACGACGTTGAGGATGACGCCCGCGCCGCCGTCCTCGAAGGTCGCGTGGCCCGTCTTGGCCGTCACGCTGCCGCTGGAGATGGTGCACACGCGGCCCATCAGCGCCTCGCGCCCCGGGGCGCGCCTGGCCACGAACACCGGCCGCAGGGGCCGGACCGCGAAGCCCGCCGTCACCGTCCCCGCCCCGAAGCACGCCAGCCCCAGCCCGCTGCTCAGCAGCCACGACGGCATCATCCCGCCCAGCGCCTCATGCAGCGGCTGCGCGCTCACCACCGACAGGAACCAGGCGATGAACACCACGAAGCTCACGGACACGGTGATGGGGATGCCCGCGAAGCCCATGGCCGCCAGGACTCCGCCACCGTCGACGTCGAAATCCGAGTCATGGGCGCCCAGCGCCTTCGCGCCGCCCAATGCCTTGCCCCCCCCC